>JAVBSK010000332.1:0-4946 GCA_031556755.1 Bacteroidales bacterium
AATATAATCATAATCTTTAGCTTCCATGTAATCTTTCATATCCGAATTCCAGGAAAAATAAGAATACTTTTCTGTTTGGTAATAATATGTTTTTGTCGTTTTTAATCCCAGTTTTTGAGCAAAGACGTAGCGGGTAATGTCGACTGTGTCGTTAATATTCATGCTCCAACGTTCTTTCAGCTTAATCAATCCCTTATCCGTACCTTCCAGAAAATCTAAAACCTGATTGACTTCCACACACAAACTGTCATTCAATTGAGCTCCATGTATGGTATCTATTTTATTTTCAGGAGTCAACACTTTATTTTCAATGAGCATGGTCTCCAATCGATTGACCTGACTTTGATAAGAAACACTATATATTCCCCAGGGACCAAAACAAATCAAAGCAATCACTACTGCTAAAGAGATGGGAATCAGTTTAATATTTTTCTTTTTACTACATATGAAATAGATACAGGAAGCTGCAGTCCAGATAGCTGCGACCAAAACATAATACCTATTGGGAGTAATTCCATAATCACCGATTCTCCGGAAAATAGCAACGAACAATAAAATAATCAGCGGAGAAAGTGCTATAAAAAAATATTGAATGTAACTCCTTACCCAAAGGTTGTTCTCCTTTTTTCTCAATGGCCAGATAAACAGATATACAATAATGCCTATTTTGGTTAACGCCAACACCAGATAACTGACCCATCCTTTGGGTAATTCCCATAAAAACAGAATACGAGCCGAATAAGCATACAAGATAATAAAATATAATGTCTCCAAAGGCAAGAGGATATATTGGGAGAAAATTTTCAAGCCTTTGGGATATGTGTTTTCTTCATTCGAAATGGGCGCTACAGCAGGAATGCCACAGGCAAAATGCCAGGAACCAAAGATACCAACAATGAAAAAGAATAATTGAAGGTAACGTTCATTTCTGATTTCTACATCAAACAAATAACGAATAGCCAACAATGCCAGGCTTAATCCTCCGAAAAGAATAAAGGAATAAAAAGCGGATATGATCAGACGACCGAAAACTTTTCGGTTAAACTGCCAGAAGTCAGACAACATGCCTTTTTTTAGAAATCCCAGATAAGAACAGGACAACCATGCAACTAAGTTCCATAAAAAGAATATAGAACCGGTTTGCACTGTAAAGTCATCCAAAGCGGGAGTCATAAAGAAATACATGACAATCAGACCCGTAAAAAACAATTGAACACCCCAATATTTCCATTTTTCCCAGCTAAAAGATTCGGAAAGCAAAACTACCGAAATCAGGGCAGGAAGAGACAGCAGGGAAAATAAACCTATCTTAAAATAAACTTCCTGGTTGTGAGAGTCCCGGATACCCAACTGTATCGCAACAATATATGCTACCGTTCCGATAACGGTTGCAATGGACATCAACGGAAAACGTTTGAACATGGATTTAATATTCTCAATAATAATGAACAACGAAGGAATTTTCATGATGATTTCTTATATGAGATTAAACTTCTATTACTTACGAATCACAAATGTAATCATTTTTTCTGTCTGTTTTTTTTATCGGATACAATTATTTTAGATACAAGAAGTTATAATCAAAGTTGCCGAAAAAAAATTAAAAAGCCTCTCTGAATACCTGGGAAAGAGGAAAATATTCTTATTTTTGCAAAAATGAAACCGAAAAATTAAAATTTCTTATTTATTAATTTAATCAATAAACTGAGTATGAAACCAAAAAGACTCGCTATTACATTGATTGTACTGATGGTTGTGTTAACCGGTACAAACGCCTCCTCATTCAAAGGACTAATATCCAAACGGAATGTGAAACCTGAAATGACAGCATGGGATAAACCGGCTGTTTTTGTCCCAACAAATACAAACGCTTCGGTGAAATACCTGCCGACGGTTGTAAATCGAACGATGCCGAGTTATAGAGATCCGGAAATACAGAGACATTGTAAATACGAATTCAAATATGACGAATACGGAAATATTACGGAGTTAAAACAATACAATGATGATTCCGGCTCTTTGAAACTTTCTGATACTTACAAATATGAATATTTCAGACTCCCGAACGGACGTTTTGTTAAGACACGACAAGAAAACAGTTATCAACGTTATACCGCTGCTTACGACAATAAAGGTATGATGTTGTTCGAAAAATACGAATATTACAGCGATGGAGCCTGGATTGTCAGTAATTGGATTGAATCGGTATTGACAAACGGCATCCGAACCGGTATCCGGAAATATAATACGGAAACAGGAACCATGGAAAATAATTCTGTCTTTACTTTTGACGATAAGGGGCGGGTCAAAAGCAGTACGGTACACGATGAATTAGAAGGACATATTTATTCTAGCACCTATACTTGGGACGACAATGATAAACTGATTGCATTTACCGAAGGTTATGACAATGACATCGCTACTTATTCGAATGTACAGTATGTTTTGAATTGCCAGTATATCAATCCCTATGGTTTGGAGCCAATTACTCAGAGTGACAGAGACAGTGAAACTTCGGATTATCCCTCTATTTATTTTAATTCGTGGGAAGAAGATTTGAATCCTATACTTATTAGTGCGGATATTACTTATAAAGGATTGACCGGAAAAATGACATCTACCGTCAATCAGGATGGAACGGAAATGACCAATACGGCAGTCTTGGATGGAAGAACATACCACAAGACAGTTATGACTATTACTAAAAACGGCGGTGAAACTACTTACAACACTCAGGCACAATCTTTAGATGATAATGGAAGTAAGGAGGAAGTAGATATACAAACCTACATGTCCAATCAATATGGTGACCTGATAATGGAGTCTAATGAAGGATTTTATTTGAACGAAGATGGAACAACCAACTCTTATGACAGGAAAACAATGTATGAGCGTCAATACAATGCTCAGGGACAACTTACCCAAACGGTTTCAAGAGACAAAGACGGGAAAGTAAATTATTCGGATGTATGTAGTGACTGGACAGCTATGGCCACATCAACCAATGATGCCAAGTTGGAATCATTAAGCGTTTATCCTAATCCGGTGCAAGATGGTTTTTACATAAACAATCTCGGCAATCAATCCGCTATACTCTATATCTATGATATGCAAGGTAGAATATTGCTTCATAAAATGGTGGTAGAGAATGAATATATCGATATATCCAGTTTATCTCAAGGAGTATATTTTGTGAAAGTAAATGATAAAATGGCTAAGTTGTTGAAAAAGTAACGAATCTGCCGATTATTTAATATGCCGATATGCCGATGGAATGTAAATAAAACAGCATTGGTATATCGGCATATTTTTTTATCTCACCACCCAAATAAAGAAAGGTTTCATTGGGTCAGCCGTAAAAAGTCGAGATGAGTTCACTTATGAAATGATAACTTAAAATGGTTCAGTGAGATAATATCTATCCCAATTGAACAAGAAAAAACAGATATTGCCGGTTCGAGAAAAAATATGTAACTTAGCCCCGAGCTATTTGAGAAAATATGAAGCAGGCCGGGTTACAATCAGTCTTCTTACCGCTGAAAAATCCAGCATATCGGCTTTATTCAAAGGCTCGTCTTTTCAGGATCATTTTATTTATAAATTTTTTCCACTTTATATTTTGATATGGTAAATAAAATAACACCGAACATCATCCTGGACGCTAAAATGTCGGACTTGATTGTGGCATACCCCAATATTATCACTATTTTTGAAAGATTGAATATCCCATTCGGTTTTGGAGATAAAAAAGTAGAAGAAGTGGCTGTAGATAACCAAATTGATGCATTGGCTTTCATTTCCATTATACAACTTTTCAGTGGTAAACATTACGATGACACCACTCTCAAAAAAGAATCAATCGGAGATATTTTGTTTTTCTTAAAATCTTCTCACCAATATTTTAAAGAGAGACAAATTCCGGAAATCAAAGAATCAATAAAATTATTTTCAGAAACAATCCAACCCAAACACGGTTCCATGATTATTTCATTTTTTGACGGATATATCCAGGAAATGAATGAACATTTTTTGTATGAGGAAGAAACGGTTTTTCCTTATATAGAATCCATCATCAATGAGTCTTTTCAGAATGGTTTTGAAATCAATGAGTTTGAGAAAAATCATACCGATATAGAACAAAAGCTACTGGATCTGAAACATATACTGATTAAATATATTCCAGAAAAGCATTTGTCTCCATATCGACTGGAAATTCTGAAAAAATTGAATATCCTGGAAGAAGATATATATTACCATTCTTATGTAGAAGATTCATTGCTGGTTCCGTCTGTCAAGAGGATAGAAAAAACTACTAAAAAATTGAAGTAATGTTCAGACTAATCATCATTATAGAGAAATCAAAGATAGTGAGGGCAGGTTTGGAAACACAATTGCGCGCTCTTGGCATAGGGAAACAGATTGCAAGCCTGGAATCTCTGGAACAGCTTCCCGAGGTACTGAACAATTCAACCCCGGATCTTATTCTGATTAATCCGGATTTGGTCAGGGACGGAACCGACAAAATACGGCATAAATATAAACTGGAAAAGAAAATACCTTTTGTAGCTGTTGTCTATCTCTTTCATTCTCATAGGGAACTCGTTGAAACTTTCAATGAAATCATCTATATTACCGATTCAGAAGATACCATATTCAATAAACTTCAACACATATTCAACAGCAAGAAAATTGAACCTGATAAGAATGAAGAACAACTGACTTACAGGGAAAAAGATGTACTTCGCTTACTTTTACAAGGGTTATCCAACAAAGAAGTCGCGGATAAATTATCCATCAGTACCCATACCGTTATTTCTCACCGAAAGAATATCATTGAGAAAACGGGAATCCGGTCTCTTTCCGGTCTGGCTGTTTACGCCATATTGAACAATATCGCCGATATGGATGATCTGAAGAAGTAGCAATCAATATTCTTTCTTTCTTAT
>JAVBSK010000363.1:0-3479 GCA_031556755.1 Bacteroidales bacterium
TAAAGTAAAAGTATTCGGTTTCATGTCTTTGATTTTCGCTTACGTGGTTTTTTCTCACGTTATGGGAAGTTTGGTAACAATACTTTAATCAATCGAGAAAGAGTTCAAATTCAAAATATGTGTAAAATGTTAATAGTGTAAAGGGAATGCGGTTCGTGAGAATCGCATTTTTTTTGTAGCTTCGCAGATTATCAGGAATAATCATTCATGAAATTATTTTTATCTGTTTTATTTTTACATATCTGTTTCATTACTTCGGCTCAGAACTTCACAGGAAAGGTGGTCGATGAATCCGGAATGTCCATTCCTTCCGCTTCGCTCTATATCAAAGAAAACAAACAAGGTTTGATTTGTAACGAGAACGGGTCTTTTCAACTGACATTGCCTCAAGGCAAATACCATTGCGAGATCCGTTGTATCGGTTACGAAACGGATTCTCTGCAATTCGACATCACAGATTCCAAAGTAAATTACTTTGAAATAAAATTAAATAGCAAAGCATTCATACTTAAAGAAGTGGAAATTATCAACAAAGAAGATCCGGCTTACGCAATCATGAGAAAAGCCATAGAGAAAGCTCCTTTTCACCAGGCAAAAGTACAACATTACCATTCGGAAGTCTATCTAAAAGGATCCGGAAAGTTATCGAACGTACCCAAGCTATTGGAAAGCATGGATGAATCGAAAAGTCTCAAAATCATTAAAAACAACTTGCTTCTGCAAGAGTCTTTCAATGAGATCATTTTTGATTTTCCGGACAAATATGAACAAAAAGTATTGGCTTTTTCAAGTACCATTCCCGACAATTTTGATCCTAAAGATGTTATGGGAAGTATTACTGCCAGCCTTTATAATCCCATGTTCGGAGAATTGATGTCTCCTCTGCATCCCAAATCATTTTCCAGATATGCATTCAGATACGAAGGGTTTGATGAAATGAACGGCAAAACTGTCAATAAGATCAAAATTATCCCCAAACTAAAAGATCCTCTTCTAATGAGCGGTTATTTATATATTATAGACGAAACATGGGAAATCAGTCATGCCGCCATAGAAATCGACATTTACGGAGGACACCGAAGTATTGATATCACTTATAGCGAAGTATTGCCTGAAATTTTCCTGCCCACCTCCTACTCTATTTACGTTGAAGTTTCCTTCATGGGGATCAAAGGATTTTTTGACTATTTGTCTTCCATCAAATATAAAGAGATACGGATCACTGATCAACAAGTGGCAAATAAGAATGAGAAAGACAGAAAAAAAAAGAGTCTGGAAATCAAACGGAACGATAAATACAAGATAGACTCCGACTCATCCGCGACTGCACGGGATTCTCTTTTCTGGGAAAAGATACGCATCTCTCCATTGAATCAGGAAGAAATCAGTAGTTACCATCGAAAAGACAGTTTACAATCTCAAATAGATTCTATCAAGAACATAAAGGCAAATACCCATTTCAAACCTACCGACATATTCATGGGTGGAAGAATCGGCGGGGATTCCACAAAAGCATACCTGGAATACAAAGGCCTGATCCGGAGCGTTCCGGAATATAACTTTGTGGATGGTTTCTGGATCGGACAGGATTTGAAATTCGGCGTACGGAGAAATAAAAATTCCAGCTGGGAAATCAATCCTTCTGTTTATTGGGCGACCGCCCGGGAGAAAGTCGTCTGGAAAGTCAGGTCTTCTTACAGCTATGCTCCGTTCAGATTGGGAAAACTCAACTTTTCCTTCGGATCTTATACGGAAGATTTCGAACAAAAAGATGGCGTTATACGCATCGGAAATTCCCTGTCATCCCTGTTCATCGGATGGAATGAATCCAAACTGTACGAGAATAATTTCTTCAGGGTCAGTAATAAAATAGATATCTGCTCCGGCCTGAATATGGAAGCGGGAATAGAGTTCGGTAAACGAAACCAAATGTACAATCACACGACTTTCCATTTCCTGAAAAGCGACGAAAAGGTAGAAAGTAACCGTCCATACTATCCGGGAGCGTTGAATTCAGGATACAGCGGCCTCAATTCTTATTTTGTCAATCTGGAGTATACTCCGGAATATTACTATCGTATCACTCAAACAGGAAAAAAGGAATACGTAAAATCTATTTACCCGACCTTCGGCATTCACTATGAACAAGGGACTTCCGGTTTGGTGGACAACGCTTCCAGATTTACCCGGTTGGAGGGTTCCATCAGACAAAGTATCAGGACAGGACTTTTCGATCGTTTTTCCTACACTGTCAGGGGTGGAGGATTCTTCGACTCAAATGCGTTCAATTATATTGACTACAAACATTTTAATGTAGCGCCTCTCTTTCTGACATTCAAAACATTGGAAGAAGTTTACTTGTTACTCCCCCACTATGAATTTTCTACCAATAAAAACTGGATACAGGTTTTCGCCAATTACGACACACAATATTTGCTTTTGAAACGACTACCTTTTCTTCAGGGGAAATTATTCAGCGAAGCGTTACATGTCAAATTTCTACATACACCCGAGAAAGAACTTTACACGGAATGGGGATATTCCCTGAAAGTTCCCATCCTGGGCGCTGTCGGAGTTTTCACTTCTTTCGACTCATTCAGGTATGAAGCAATAGGATTAAGGATTTCATTTACGTTACTTGACCTATAATCCCATTTTTTCAAGCATATCAAAAGAAACAAACCGCAGAAATCTTCAGATTCCGGTTGCAAACAGAAGGCAAACCCAACAGATCCTTAGCGGTTTTCCAACCATTCAATCCAACCATATCAACAAGGCCCAGGTCGTAACCGATCGTGATTTGCATACTGGAGAATTCTAATCCTCCCATAAAAGACAGACCAGCGTCAAAACGGTTGAACATATTATCAGCAACTCCAGGATCCTCTCCATGCTGACTATTATGAGAAGTAATATCAAATACGTCATCCGTAGCTGAGAGTCCATAAGCCATATAGGGACCAGCTCCCAGGATCAGTTTGGGACCCGCTTGCGCCAAATGGAATTTATATCCCGCATAAATAGGTAACTGGAGGTAATTCAACGAACTTGATTCCTTTTTCTCTCCTAATTCTTCCTGAAGTCCCATAGAAGAATATAACAATTCCGGCTGTATGAAAAAGCTATTTAGGCTATACTGTCCTGCAAGACCTACATGAAACCCTGATTTATAGGAAACCGTATATTTATCGCTCAGGCCTCCTATTCTCCTCCCTAATTCTTCATATCCGCTGAGCGTAGAAGCGTTATAACCTACTTTGAGACCAACTCTGAAACCCTGAGCATTAACTGCATTTACCATTGCTAAGCATGCAATGAGTAGAATCATTCCTTTTCCCGATGTTTTCATAAGTCATTTTTTTGTTAATAGTTTTATATAATTATAACCCGTTGGCGGAATTAAAAATGGATAAGAAAGTGTCATAAAAAGTTGTGCATAAGCCTAATAATTTGTATTTTGTAATCGCTAAAGAACAGAA
>JAVBSK010000236.1:0-4131 GCA_031556755.1 Bacteroidales bacterium
CTATGATTCGCGAGTTGAAAGAGATTCTGAGCAAAGAAGCTCATGCGATAAAAAATATTCCTTTGAGTGATAATTACGAAAAGGCAGTTAATCTTATCGTAGAACAGGTACACCGTAAAAAAGGCAAATTGGTGACAAGCGGAATGGGCAAAGCCGGGCAGATTGCGTCTAATATTGCTACTACTTTCAGTTCAACGGGAACAACGGCTTGCTTTTTACATCCGAGTGAAGCTCAACATGGGGATTTAGGTATACTTGGAGAAAATGATGTTATGTTATTGATTTCCAATTCTGGGAAAACCCGCGAAATTATAGAGTTGATTTCTTTGTCCAGAATATTAATTCCCCCAATCAAGTTTATAGTCATTACAAGCAATCCTGAAAGCCCGCTGGCCGTATCTTCGGATATTTGTTTATTGACAGGAAATCCGTCTGAAGTGTGTCCCCTGGGATTGACTCCGACAACTTCCACCACGGTAATGACTGTGATCGGAGATATGTTGGTTGTGAGTACGATGAAAGCGATTGAGTTTACGTCTGCCGATTATTCCAAAAGACATCACGGAGGATATCTGGGCAGTGTCTCCCGTCTGTTAACCAATGGAGAGAGTGTGTGATTAACTTATTTCACGATTAATTTTCGAATCTGGGAAACGCCTTGATTGTTTGTCGCCTTGATGAAGTATAAGCCGCTTTCGGAAGGCGTAGTGATTGTTCCGGAATCAAAACAATATTTTTGCACAGTTTGTCCGTTTCCACTCAGGATATGGATGTTTGTTTCCAAATCAAACGTTAAATAAATATCTTCGTTCCTGCCCGTAGGATTGGGATAGAGTTGGAATACGGATGTGTTTTCAACTTCGTTTAATCCGGAAGTTGTATATAACTGCTTGATTTCTTCTTTTGTCAATGCAATATTGAAAAGGTAAAAATCATCTATTGTTCCGCAAAAATCGACGTTGTCGGCAGCTACTGATTGATCCCACCATTGGGTTCTACCAATATAATTCCTGTTGTTTCCGGTAAGCATATACGGTTCGTTGGAGATGGTTGTACCTGTTGCTGTTTCTGTCCCGTCGAGATATATCTTTGAAGTTTTGCTTTTAGCGTCGAAAGTAAAAGCCAATATAGATTCTTTACCTGTCGTGAGATTTTGGGATGAATTAATCATTGCAGTTGTTCCTCCCTGATATTTCAGACCTACAGTAAGAGCACTCGCCCTACCAAAGACACTGTTTCCTGCATCGGATCCGAAATCATACAGGCGGGGTTGTTTATTGGTTCTTTGTTGCATGACTTTCATGACAAAAGAGTAACTTCTTAAGCTGTCCAGTATTCCGTCGGAAGCTTTGGCATAACCATTCGTGGAAAATCCGGCGTCAGTGTTGGCTGTTAAATCTAGTTTTCCATTGACTCTGGCATTCCCATAAACTGTCGCATTGTGTCCGTTTCCCGATTTGTCGATCACGTACCGGGTTTCTCCGGAAGTATATTCGTCACTGCTTCCGAAGTCATAAAAGAATAATTTGTTTTTACTGATATCTCTAGGCATGACAGTTACATCGAATGTCTTCTTGAAAGTTCCGGATGTAGCTGTAAGTTGGATATTGGTGGGAGACAGAGGAAGCGTAACAATTCCCGAAATAGAAACGATATTCGTATTGGAGCTTGTCCATTGAATCGTATTTCCCGAAGAAGTAGCGGATTTCAAAACAATGTCTGAATATATAGTTGAAGGAATCCGGATGCTTAACAATTCGGAAAATTCCAATGATGCCGACAGGTTTTGAACGATATTCCGCAGTTCATCGATAGACAGAACGCGGGAATAAAGCATGCAATCTTCTATCCAACCCTCAAAACCGCCCAGTTTAATATCTCCTAAAATCAAATCTTGGATTTCGATTGATTGGTCTAATAAACCATTGATATAAGTCCTCAGAATCCCGTTTTCATAAGTCAGGGAAAGACTGAAAAAATTCATTTTCGTTGGAGTATACCATTGCCCGCCGGTACCCCTGCTTGTTGTTTTCCATACATCGGAGTTTCCAAGAATATTGGTACTGCTATAAGTACGATTTTCTATTTTTACATAGGGTTTCATGGTCGAAGCCGAAAGGCCGTAACTAAATGTACCGGTAGAGAAGATTTCTCCATCATAAGTGGTTTCCGAGACAGCGGGAGAGAGCGAGAGGGTGAATTGACCGGAATTATTCCCTTTCAGGAATTCGAAAGAAGTGGATTTTGTTGATTTCAGTTTACCGTTTTCCGTCGTAAATCCATCAATGGAAGCGTTGAAATCCTCTTTTTTTATCAGGTCTTTTTCCAGATTTATTTCTTTTACTGGTAGTTGAAAGTCAGCATTGATTCCTGTAGGATAAGCTTTGGGTCTTGAAGAACTGACGATCCAATCGTAATAATCCCCATTCATCCAGACTAATTTCAGACTTGAATTTTCCGATTGAAGAATGTAGTACGGACGGATATTGTTCTTTACGGAGTTTGAAGTAATGGCTTCATTGCTGACAGAACCATTGTCATTGACCGTATATTTGACGATTTCATAGACTCTTCCATTGCTTCCATTGACCGGAACGGAACAATACATCTGATTGGGATTTTTCTTGTCGATGGCCATCCCTCCGCTGTAACACAACTCCAGACCGGGTGTTTGGTGAAAATGTCCGCCCCCATTGGCCAGGAATGTTTTTTTCCAGGCGCTTCCGTTCCATTGGACGTGGTAGTAGTCGTGGGAAGTCTTGTCTCCATTGATACGTACCATTGCGATAACGGGTTGTCCGCTTTCGTTCATGGCCGTTTCCCAGACCCAATTGCGGTAGTTTGTATTTTCAACGACTGCGTTGGGATTGGCGGCGCTGTAGGCGGAAGTAGGAGCCACCTGATGGACGCCTCCGGCGATGGTTGACAGGACGGTTCCTTTCACGTCTTTGAGTTTCAGGTCGTTTACGTCAATGTAATTGAAATATACGTAGTTTGTCACTTCGTTGTCGGGATGACCGGTGGTATAAGTC
This sequence comes from Bacteroidales bacterium, assembly GCA_031556755.1. GTDB lineage: Bacteria > Bacteroidota > Bacteroidia > Bacteroidales > Azobacteroidaceae > JAIRVZ01. The sequence goes on from JAVBSK010000236.1 coordinate 3,033, forward strand.
AGATAAATCTTATCCTTGCCATTGGAGGCGTATTTGGCATAAGGCCTAGCCCCGGTCGACTGTACGATCTGATAAGGCCCCCAGTTGAAAGACACATTGTCGTTGGCATCGGGTATTGAAATTTTAGCAACCGTAGGATGCCAGTTGATTCCTCTCCAACAGAGGTAGATATTATTAGGATCATCGGATAATATGAATGGAGAAGGATAAGTTGTGTTGTGGGAAGTGACAATTTTTTTTTCCGCTCCCAAGGTCGTGATGTCTCCCGCTTTCCGGGAAATCCGGTAGTAGAAACAACTTTCATCCGTATGCCGGGAATAAAAAATCATGATGCGATTGTCCGGTAAAACCAAGAAAGTCGGATTGTCGTGATCGTCCGGTTGAAAATAGGAACGGATCAACACCTCATCAACCGTATTTGTCAAGTGGTTGTATTGAGTCGCTTTGATGGCTCCATGTATATCAATATATCCGATATACGTACAATTAATATTTGCTTCCTGATTTTCATGATGCAATGCGCGGGGATCGGCGAACCAGCACCATGCACCTTCCCGGGTAACCGGATATCCGCTGAACGTATCCTGACTGATAGCGGTATTTATACTCAGGGAGAAGACGATAAGAAAAAATAATAAAGTTCGTTTCATATCTGAAAAAAATTATAGAGCAAGCAAAGATAGACCAATCCGGATAGATTATGGAGTAATATTAGTTCAATAAGGAGGATAAAAATATCAGAAATCTCCCAAAACGATATGGTTTAATCTCTTTTTAGTTATTTTTGTTGTTCAATCACGGTAAAGCGAAAAGTATGAAGCTAATTTTACTCTTATTTTATCTGGTTTGCTGTTTCTCTGTTACAGCTCAGACATACGACGAAGAAGTGATCATGAAAGCATGCGCCTGTATTTATCATTCCGAAGGTGAAAATGTCGATTCCATCATCAATAATTGTATGTTGAAAGCATTATACCATTCCTTAGCGGAAGATGGTATTACAGAAAAAAAAATAGAGGGATACGCCAAACAGCTTCCGGATACTTCGTCTATGTTTGCCGAATACCTGGAGGCGCTGTATAAGAATTGTACATCTACC
>JAVBSK010000135.1:0-5619 GCA_031556755.1 Bacteroidales bacterium
AGAAGCACAGAAAGCTGTAAAGGATGCTACGGAAAAAGGTATCAAAATCAACGTTCTGTGAGTAGGTTTACCTACAGGAGTACCGATTCCTATCGATGGAAGCAATAATTTCCTGAAAGACAAAGAAGGCAATGTCGTTATTTCCAAACTAAACGAAGAAATGTGTAAGGAAATCGCAGCAGCCGGAAACGGCATGTATGCCAGAACAGACAACACAAATTCTTCCCTGAAAGCTTTACAGCAAGAAATTGATAAAATGAACAAATCCGAAATTGAAGGAAAGGTCTATTCAGAATACGATGAGAAATATCAAATCCTGGCATGGATTATCCTGTTTATTTTGGTTACGGAATTTTTCGTCTTAGACAGAAAAAACAGAGAATTTAAAAAAATCAGATTGTTTAAATGAAGATTATATGCAATACAGAGTCATCATATTACTATCATTATTTTTGGGTATAACATCTTCCGCTTTTCCTCAAAAGGAAGTCAGAAAACAATTGAAAGCGGGAAACAAGGAATATAAGCTGGAAAAATATACCGAATCGGAAATAGCCTACCGCAAGGCATTGGAAGTGAATGCTCAATCGGCTGACGCTGCCTATAACCTGGGAAATTCCCTGTACAAACAAGGAAAATTTCCGGAAGCATTGCAACAATATCAGGCTGTAGTCGGAAATAGCGCCGGGATGGACACCAATAAATTGTCATCCTCATTCCACAACATGGGAAATATTTTTATGAATCAACAGGATTATTCCAAAAGCGTCGCAGCCTACAGACAGTCCTTGAGATTGAATCCGCATGATGATGAGACTCGCTATAACCTGGCTTTAGCTCAAAAGTTATTGCAGGAACAACAGCAAAATCAGGATCAGAATAAAGACAAAGATAAAAAAGACGACAAAAAGGACAACAAGAAAGAAGATCAGAATAAAGATCAACAAGATAAGAAAGAACAAGAAAAACAGGATCAACAACAAGATAAAAAAGAAGATAAAACCCAGCAGGAACAACAACAAAACGAACAAATGAGCAAAGACAACGCCCAACAAATCCTTGATGCCTTATTACAGGACGAAAAAGATACGCAGGAGAAAGTTAAGGAAGCTCAGATGAGACAAATGAATAGTAGAAAGACAGATAAGGACTGGTAGGAAAACTTAGAAGTAAAAGTTAGAAACTAAAAATTACCAATTGTCCATTCGTAGTTGTAAACTCATAAGTAAAAATAAAATTTTGAAAACTAAAAATAAAGAATATATGTGTCCGGTAAACTCATGTAATTCACAAATAAAAAAATATCTATTGACAATTTGCCTGTTAACGGGGTTTGTCATTCCCGGATTTGCACAGGTTACATTCAAAGCTTCAGCGCCCAATGCTGTCGTTGTCGGAGAACAATTCCGGTTGACTTACTCTATCAATGACGACGGAAAGGATCTTCGTATCGGGGAATTTCCGGATTTTGATATTTTGTACGGGCCAAGCACATCCCGTTCCATCTCTATTGTCAATGGCCAAACAAGTACGAGTAACTCTTTCACATACACATTGATGGCCAAAAAAGAAGGCAGTTTCAATATTCCTCCTGCAACTATCAAAGTGGGAGGCAGCGAATACAAATCCAATGCAGTTACAATAAAAGTACTGCCTCAGGATAAAGCTGCCGCGGCTCAAAGTCAGAATCAAACGGCTCAACGGGGAGAAGCATCGGAAGGAAGTGGTTCGATATCATCCAACGAAGCCTTTGTCAGGATGCATATAACAAAAAATTCAGTGTATGAAAACGAAGGTTTCCTGGTTACATTCAAAATATATTCCCTTTATGATATCGTTGGCTTTGAGAATGTAAAATTTCCCGAATTCGAAGGATTTATCTCCCAGGAAATCGAACTTCCCGAAGAACGTCAACTGAGTCTGGAAAATTACAACGGACGTAATTACCGGACTTATGTTTTGAAACAAACCATATTATATCCTCAACGTCCGGGTACGCTCACCATTCCTGCGGGAAAAGTCGATGCAGTGTTCAGGGTTCGCTCCCAACAACGAGTCAGGAGCATTTTCGATGATTTCTTCGATTCTTATTCCAACGTCAAAAAAACGTTGCCCATCAATCAGGGAACAGTCAGTGTAAAACCACTTCCGGCAGGAAAACCGGATTCCTTTTCCGGGGCTGTGGGAGATTATAAAATGACGTCTTCGATTTCTTCGGAAAAAGTAAAAGCCAATGAAGCTATTACAATCAAAGTGAATATATCGGGAGCAGGAAATCTCAAACTGGTCAAAAGTCCTGAAATTATCTTTCCAAACGATTTCGAAATCTATGATCCCAAAACAAATCTCAACATAAAAACAACGACATCCGGAGTTTCCGGCTCAAAAGAAATGGAATATCTGGCAATTCCCCGTTATGCCGGCGACTTTGTCATTCCATCCGCACCATTTTCCTATTTCGCTCTCAAAGCAAATAGCTAGAAAACTTTATCTACTCCGGCATGCAAGTTACATGTAGAAAAAGGAGAAGGCGGCGCCACCACACATGGGCAAGTCATCAGTAATTTCTCTAACAAAGAGGACTTGAAATATGTCGGACATGATGTCCGTTATATCAAAACCAAAGACTTTTCTTTTTCTAAGAAAGGAGAACTTTTATTTGGTAAAATATCCTATTGGTTGTGGTATATACTCCCTGCGTTATTGTTTATCATCTACTTCGTAATCAACAGGAAACAGGCAAAAGAAAATGCCAACATCGCATTGGTTCGTACAAGAAAAGCCAATAAGGTGGCTTCCAAACGTTTGAAAACAGCAGGAAGAATGTTGAAAGAAAACAAAAAAGAAGAATTTTATGATGAAGTTTTGAAAGCATTGTGGGGTTACCTGAGTGATAAATTAAACATCCCGGTTTCTTCGTTGACAAAAGACAATGTCGAAACAGAATTATTAAAATATGGCGTCAACGAATCCTTAATCAAGGAATTCATCAATATACTGAATACCTGTGAATTCGCCAGATATGCTCCTACCGGGGGTGCTGAAGCAATGGATCAACTTTATGATTCAACAGTCGTAGCGATGAACAAAATGGAAAGTACAATCAAAAAGTAAAATTCACTCATGAAAAAAATAACTATTATATTCTTATGCATCCTGTTGTCTGTTTTTAGGCTTTCTGCACAAGAAAATACAGAATTGCAATCGGCATCCGAGGCTTATTCCAAAGGAGAATTCTCCAAAGCAGCAGAACTGTATGAAAATATACTGAAAACAAATGGAGAATCTGCTGAGGTTTATTACAATCTCGGTAACTGCTACTATAAAATGAATAAAACGGCTGAAGCTATCCTGAATTACGAGCGTTCCCTGTTATTGAATCCGGGCGACGGAGACGTGCGCTTCAATCTTGAAGTAACCAAGTTGAAGACAGTAGACAAAATCGAACCTGTCGATGATTTTTTCCTTTCGGATTGGTTTAAATCCTTGCAAAATGTATATGGGACAGACCAATGGAGTAAAATAGGAATCGTCTCTTTCCTGTCACTTATCATTTCTCTGATACTTTTCTTCTTTTCCAGAAAAATCGGACTAAAAAAAACAGGATTTTATACCGGTATCATTTGGATTGTTCTTTCTATTACAAGTAACATATTTGCATACAATCAAAAACAAAAACTGATAGACCGGAATAGCGGCATCATCCTTACTCCTACCGTCACTATCAAAAGTTCACCGGACAACAGTGGAACCGATCTTTTCATCCTTCATGAAGGAACCAAAGTTTTCATAAAAAGCCGGTTAGGAGATTGGTCGGAAATCAAGATATTAAATGGAAACGTCGGTTGGATAAAGAACAGCGACTTTGAAGTTATATAAATGAATTGACAAATTTCTAATGTATCAATGAAAGGATGTATCAATTTAAAATTACAAAGAATATCCATAAACATCTTTTCATTTTTCATTTTCAACTCTTAATTTTCAATCCTTCCCATGTACATATACATCATTATTTTCATTGTTTCCCTCAATTTCTGTTGGGAACAATATCTCAGTTATCTCAACAGAAAAAGAATGACAGCATCAATTCCAGACGAACTATCCGGAATCTATGATGAAAATCTGTATACAAAACAACAAGCCTACCAAAAAGAAAACAGTCAGTTCGGATTGCTTACCAGCGGTTTCTCATTCACCGTCATCTTAGTAATGCTTCTTTGCAGCGGTTTCGGATTCCTGGACGAATCTCTCCGCCAAATAACGGAAAACTTCATCGGACTTCCTCTTTTATATTTCGGTATTTTACTGTTAACCAGTCAAATCATCGAATTTCCATTTGGTTGGTACGACACTTTCGTCATTGAAGAAAAATTCGGTTTTAACAAATCGACACCCATAATTTTCATTGGGGATGCTTTGAAGAGTCTGTTGCTTTCTCTCATTCTGGGAGGCCTTATTTTATCCGTCATTATTTACATATATGAATACACCTCGGAATGGTTTTGGTTGTTAGCCTGGGGTATCATTACGCTGTTTTCAGTCGTAATGAGCATGTTTTATTCCGAATGGATCGTACCGTTTTTCAACAAGCAAACCCCTCTTCAGGAAGGAGGATTACGACAGGAAATTAAAGATTTCGCCCGGAAAGCGGATTTTGAATTAACGGATATATACGTAATCGATGGTTCGAAAAGGAGTACCAAAGCCAATGCATATTTCTCAGGACTAGGTAAAAAGAAACGGATTGTTCTATACGACACTTTGATAGAAGAACTGGAAACAAAAGAAATAATCGCTGTACTGGCGCATGAAGTGGGACATTACAAAAAGAAACATACACTTCATTCCCTACTTATATCTATTGTAAATACAGGAATAACATGCTATATCCTATCTTTTTTTCTCAATAATCCGGCTTTATCCGAGGCCTTGGGAAGCGATCTTCCCTCTTTTCATTTGGGTTTGATCGGTTTTTCTTTTTTATATTCTCCCATTTCAGAATTAACAGGGCTGTTATTCAACTATATATCAAGGAAGAATGAATATGAAGCAGATGCTTATGCCAGCAGTTTCGGATTAGCAGAAGCATTAATCAGCGGATTGAAAAAGATTTCGGTTAAATCATTAAGTAATCTGAATCCTCACCCTTGGGTTGTTTTTTGGGGATATTCACATCCAACTCTGTTACAAAGAATTAAACAACTCAAAGAAAACAATTAAGCGTTTTTTCTTCTGTTGTTTTTTATTTATCAAAAATTTTTATACTTTTGTGCCGCTTGAACGCAAGCACGGGATGTAGCGCAGTTGGTAGCGTGCCACGTTCGGGACGTGGAGGTCGCAGGTTCGAGTCTTGTCATCCCGACAAAACTGAAAGAGTCTGAGAAGTCAGGCTCTTTTTTTTGTACCTTTATTTCTGTAAAGTGTTGATAACTTAACAAATGAGAACAATGCAAGGTTCTCAGCAATGGTTAGATAACTGTTTGTTTCCCTATCATACATTACTCCTGCTGTAAACAGTAAATTTTACAAGAACCTATAATCCTCCTACCCGAAAATTATCCCTGCCTTTCGCGCCTGCGAATGCTGAAATTGCCGGTTGATGTTGTATACTTGTAC
>JAVBSK010000162.1:0-3593 GCA_031556755.1 Bacteroidales bacterium
AGAAATCCTGCATCACGTCCCATTACTTCAATGAAAAACAGGCGTTCGTGAGACGTAGCTGTATCCCTGATTTTATCCACAGCTTCCATGATCGTATTCAATGCCGTGTCATATCCGATTGTTGTATCCGTTCCGAATAAATCGTTGTCAATCGTACCCGGTATTCCCACTATCGGTACATTGAATTCATGTGCAAAAATCTTGGCTCCGGTCAGGGAACCGTCTCCTCCGATCACAGCCAAAGCATCAATGCCTTCTTTACACATATTGTCATAAGCTAATTTACGGCCTTCCGGAGTCATAAACTCCGCACAACGCGCTGTTTTTAAAATCGTACCACCCAATTGTATGATATTACTTACATTATTGGTCTTAAATGGAACGATTTCTCCGGTTATAAGACCTTTGTAACCTCTGTATATTCCTTTTACTTCGAATCCGTTGTAAATTGCGGCTCTGGCTACCGCTCTGATTGCGGCATTCATTCCGGGTGCGTCACCTCCGGATGTGAGTATTCCGACGCATTTGATATTTGCCATAATTATTGATTAGAAAACAATACAAAAGTATAACTTTTTATAGAAAGAACCGGTTTTATATCAATCGAAATCAAATCGTAACTGAAAATTAATTTGAAAAACAGTTCTTATGATTATTGAATCAATCTTTTGACAGTAGTTTTATTCTTTCGGCAACAGCTTCCATCAACCATTTTGGGGTAGATGTAGCTCCACAAACACCCACAGAACGAACCTGTTTTAACCATTCCGGATTAATTTCCTGATAATCTGATATCAAATAAGTATTTTGATTTGATTTTTTACATTCTTCATACAAGACTTTTCCGTTTGAACTTTTCTTCCCTGCGACGAATAGAATCAAATCATGTTTTCCTGCAAATGTTTTTATATTCGGCATCCTATTGGCGACTTGCCTGCATATCGTGTCAAAATAACGGAAACTGACTCCCGGTTCGATCCGTTCTTCAATGGATTTTACTATTTCCTGAAAATCATCCAAGGACATTGTTGTCTGAGAAAATAAACAGATATCTTTGGAAAAATCCAATTGTTCCAGGTCTTTTATCTTCTCAATAACGATGGCGGTTCCACCGGTCTGACCGACCAATCCGTTCACTTCGGCATGTCCGATCTTTCCATAAATAACAATTTGCTTTTTCTGGGGAGTTGAAACGTTGAATTCCCTGAAAATTTTCTTTTGTAATTGCAGAACAACAGGACAGGTAGCGTCAATTATTTTAATATTATTTTCTTTTGCTATTCGATAGGTTGAAGGAGGTTCTCCATGTGCCCTCAATAATACTTTTGCCGAACGTAAAGACTTCAATTGTTCATGGTTGATTGTTCCCAATCCTTTGTTTTTCAATCTTTCGACCTCTTGACTATTGTGTACGATATCTCCCAGACAAAAAAAGTCACCTCCTTGTTCCAATTCTTCTTCCGCATGTTTGATCGCATTCACGACACCAAAACAAAATCCGGATTCTTTGTCTATCTCTACGATCATGATTATTGGGAATTTATCATTAGTGAACGGTAACATCTCTTGCAACTGTCTACTGCTGAATATTGTTTCTTAATTTGTAGTTTTTAATTCGTAATTCCTTAGAAGCCATTCATTTTGTTGTTCTATGGTAATATCGGAGTTATCTAAAACAAGAGCGTCGTCCGCTTTCTTCAAAGGACTTTCCAATCGGGTAGAATCAATCAGATCACGTTTTTCAATATTCTTTATAACTTCTTTAAAATCAACATCTTCTCCCTTTTCTTTTAATTCATCCATGCGACGTTTCGCCCTTACTTCAGAACGGGCTGTCAGGAAAATCTTTAATTCGGCATCGGGAAAAACAACAGTTCCTATATCCCGTCCATCCATGACGATTCCCTTTTCTTTTCCCATTGCCTGTTGTTGTACGACCATCGCCTGACGGACAAATCCGATGGCACTGATGGGGCTCACTTTATCAGCAACTTCCAATGTTCTGATTTCCCGTTCCACGTTTTTCCCATTCAGATAGGTTTCCGAACGTTCTAGTTCAGGATTGAAACGGAATTCTATCCTGATATCCGGAAGTGCATTTTTCAATGCTTCTACATTGGGTTTATCTTCTTCAAACAAATTATTTTGCATGGCATACAGCGTTACGGCTCTGTACATTGCTCCGGTATCTATATACTTATAACCTATCTTTTTTGCTAAATCTTTGGCCATTGTACTTTTTCCACAGGAAGAATGTCCGTCAATGGCTATAATTATTCTTTTCATGTTGTTGATAGTTTAAACCCACAGAAGTATGAAATTTTTCCATACTTCTGTGATAAATATTTTAGGAATTAACTACATTTTCGTTGCGTTCCGCCTGCATCTGTATTTTTTGATTTTCCTTGTCAAAATTGACTGTGATAGAGTCACCTTCCAATACATTCGCTTTGATTATCATTTCGGCCAACTCGTCTTCCAGATACTTCTGTATGGCTCTTTTCAGAGGACGTGCACCGAACTGAACATCATATCCTTTGGATGCGATAAATTCTTTCGCGTCCTCTGTGATTGACAATTTGTAACCTAAATTTTCTATCCTTTTATAAAAGCCTTTTAATTCCAGGTCTATAATCTTATAAATGGATTCTTTATTCAACTGGTCGAACATAACAATATCATCGACACGGTTGAGAAATTCAGGCGCAAACGCCCTGTTCAGAGCTTTTTGTATCACACTTCTCGAAAATTCTTTATCTTCTGATTCCGTAGTTGCTCCTGTAGAGAAACCTATTCCTTTTCCAAAGTCTTTCAGTTGACGCGTTCCAACATTAGAGGTCATGATCAGCAAGGTATTTTTAAAATCAATCCGGCGACCTAAACTATCCGTTAAACGACCTTCATCCAGGACCTGAAGTAATAAATTAAATACATCAGGGTGAGCCTTTTCTATCTCATCCAGAAGAACAACGGAGTAAGGTTTACGTCTGACTTTCTCGGTCAACTGACCGCCTTCTTCGTATCCCACATATCCCGGAGGAGCTCCAATCAAGCGGGATACTGTGAATTTTTCCATATATTCACTCATATCAATCCGGATGAGAGTATCAGCCGAATCAAAAAGATACTCAGCCAACATTTTAGCCAAGTGAGTCTTTCCAACACCGGTAGGACCTAAAAACATAAAGGTTCCGATGGGTTTATTGGGATCTTTTAATCCGATCCTGTTGCGTTGAATAGCTTTCACTATTTTTGTTACGGCTTCGTCTTGACCGATTATTTTGGCAGTAAGAATTTCTTTCATTTCCATCAACTTCTGATTCTCGGCTTTAGCAATCCGTTGAACCGGAACACCTGACATCATGGCAACCACTTCTGCTACTTTTTCTTCATCCACAATCTCTCTATTTTCTTTTAATTGTTCTTCCCATTTAGATTTAGCTGCTTCAAGTTGAAGAATAAGTTTTCTTTCCGTATCTCTGAAACTTGCAGCTAATTCAAAATTTTGAGACTTAACAGCTTCTAATTTAGATTTTTTTGATTCTTCAATAGCTGCTTCTATTTCTTCTATATTTTTAGGAACAATGATATTT
>JAVBSK010000271.1:0-4903 GCA_031556755.1 Bacteroidales bacterium
ACGTCCCTGAACACCATCCCAATTGGTAAAACCACGGATATTCATTTTGTCGAATATTTCAATCAATCGATCTTTATATGCTTCGTTATAAGGAATAAATACTGCTTTCATTTTTTATTAGTTGACAAGAAGACGAGTACACAAGTAAACGAGCATATAAGTTTTTAAACTTGTTTACTCGTCTACTTGTTTACTTGTCTATTATTTTTTATACAATTTTTTGAATTTCTTTCTCTTTCTTTTCACTCCGGTGGCTCCGAATATGGAATAGAGTGACGGTACGTAAATCAGGGTCAGGATCGTAGAAAATGTCAAACCTCCCACGATAGCGATACCCATTGGTTGCCACATCTCGGAACCGGCTCCACGAGGAATGGATAAAGGTATCATCCCCAGAACTGTTGTCGCAGTGGTCATCAGGATCGGACGCAACCTTGATTTTCCTGCAGAGATAACCGCCTTGTCGATCGACATGCCTCGTTCCCGGTTCAGATTGATATAGTCGATCAATACGATACCGTTTTTCACCACAATACCAATCAGCATCACCAATCCGATCATCGCCATCAAACTCATGGGCTGTCCGGTCAGCATCAACGCAAGCAACACTCCCGTTAGACCGAAACACAAGGAAAGAACAATAATAAACGGATAGGTCAAAGACTCGAACTGGGCAGCCATCACAATGTATACTAACAATATACAAAGCAACATCAAGAATCCCAAATCCCTGTTTGAATCCTGTTGGTCTTCATACGACCCCCCGATTTTAATGCCGACTTCAGATGGAATTTTTCCTTCTGCTTGCATTTGAGAGATTTCTTTATTGATATCGGCAACGACAACACTTAAAGGAGCATTGTAAAGAGAACCCTGTACTTTATTGACCCGTTGACGGTTTTCCCGGTCAATCTGGGGAAGTGAAGATTTTTCTATTACTTTTCCCAGTTCCTTAATTTTGATAGGAGTCCCGGCATTATTATAAACCGTAATATTTTCAATCGTTTCAATGGATTGACGATATTTCTCTGCATACTGAACTATAATATTATATTCATCACCATCTTCACGATATTTGGAAGTGATCAATCCGTTGATGCGGTTACGAACGAAATTAGCCACAGTCGCCGAGTTCAATCCGTTTTCCGCCAATTTTTCGCGATCGAAATCAATCTGATATTCCGTACGGTAATCCTGACGGCTGATAACCAGGTCGCGCAATCCATTTACTTTAGACAAACGATGTTTCATTTCATCGGCAATACGGTCGGTAGTCGCCAGATCAAATCCATAGATTTCCACATCTACCGTACTGGCTCCGGTTCCCATCATTCCACCTTCTCCACCCGGACTCACTTTAAATTTATATAATTCGGGCATATTTTCCAGGTCTTTACGTAACTCATCCGAGATATCGTAGATACTGCGTTTGCGTTCGTCCAGATCCACACATCTTAGCCTGTAGCTAATCAGGTTAGTCGCATTCGCCTGCATGGCCGCCCAGGAGTTGTTCTCGTCAGCCTGGCCGACAGAAAATGAGTTAACCCTGATTTCCGGATACTTTTCCTGAATAATTTTATCTATTTTCATAGCCGTAGCGCGAGATACTTCCATTCTCGTTCCGGTCGGAAGATAAGCTTCAACCGTAATCATACTGTTATCGGAAGCCGGCATAAAATCGAATTTGATAAAAAACGCCGACAAAACCATAATCCCTGCAAAAAGAGAAAAACAAATCAGCAATGTTTTTTTTCTGTTTATTACGGCCATCTTAACAACTTTGGCATAAAATATATCTAACTTGTCCAGACTTCTCTGAATGGGCGCATATAGTTTGTCGAAGAATTTTCCCTGCGTATTGGTTTGCCGCAACATTTGAGAACAAAGCATCGGGGTCAACGAAAGGGCTACTACCACGGAAGTTATGATCATGATGGTTACCATCCATCCCAATTGTCCGAACATCACACCCGCCAGACCGGTTACCATCGTCAATGGGAAGAACACGGCTACAATGGTCAGCGTTGACGCCATAACGGCCACACCCACTTCGTTGGTCGCATACACAGCGGCTTCTTTGGGCGTACTTCCCCGTTCAATATGAGTGGTAATATTTTCAAGTACCACAATAGCATCGTCCACCACCATCCCGATAGCAATCGAAATGGACGAGAGCGAGATGATATTCAAGGTTCCTCCGGTCGCCATCAAATAAACAAAAGAAACTACCAGAGATATCGGAATTGCGATAATAACAATAAAGGTGGCGCGCCATCTTCCGAGGAAGAACAATACGACTACGACTACGAAAAGAATAGCCAATACAATAGTTTCTGTCAGGTTGTTGATGGAATCTTCGATGAAAGTGGAAGTATCCATGATCAATGACAACTGTACGTCCGGAGGAAGGGTTTTCTGTAATTCGGGTATTTTTTCATTCACTATCTTGGCGATAGAGACTGTGTTGGCTCCCGATTGTTTTTGAACGACAATCGTAGCCCCTTTTACTCCGTTGGTGTATGTTTCCTGGATACGCGATTGGATCGTATCATTGATAGTCGCCACATCTTTGAGGTAAATATTTTTACCTGACCGGCTTCCGATAACAACATTCAACAGTTGGTCGCTTTCCTTGAATTCTCCTTCAACACGCAAAGCATATGTCTCCGTACCGATATCGAAACTACCTGCCGGAACGTTCAGGTTTTCCATCTGGATGGTATTTGCAATTTGTTCCACGGTCAACTGATATGCTTCCAGTTTCTCTGGAGATACATTGACCTGTACCTGGCGTTGAGGCGCTCCGGCAATCGTAACCGCACCCACTCCGCTGACACGGTTCAACGGATTCGCTACTTTTTCATCCAAAATTTTATACAGGGAATTGACACTTTCTTTCGCCGTTGCAGAATAAATCACAACAGGAATCATGTCCATACTGAATTTGAAGATGATCGGATTACTGATTTCTTCTGGAAGTTGGGATTTAACCATATCGAGTTTATCCCTCACATCATTAGTCGCTGTATTGATGTCGGTTCCATAATTGAATTCTAATGTAACAAGCGACATATTATCTTTTGACTGGGAAGTGATTTTCTTCAGATTTTCACAAGTGTTCAACACATCCTCAATCGGACGTGTGACGTTCGTTTCTATATCCGAAGCGCTGGCTCCGGCATAAGACGTAATGACGGTAAGCTGGTTTGTTTCTATATCGGGAAACAAATCCACTGCTAACCTATTGAAAGAGAATAATCCGATAATTGCCACTCCGATAAATATCAGTGCGGTGGTTACGGGTTTCTTAACTGCGGTTGAATATAATGACATTATTAATTACAAATTACGAATTTCTAACTCTTAGTTTTTAGTTCTTAACCACTTCTACGTTTGTTCCATCGATCAAACGGCTCTGACCCTCCGTTACAACAACATCTCCGGCATTCAAACCCGATAAAATTTCGTAGTTATCGCCTAAGCGTTGACCTAATTCTACTTTGTTGTATTTGGCTTTTCCGTCTACTACGGTAAATACAAATTTATCATTGGAACCGGCTTGTTTCTGAACTGCCAGATCAGGTACGACAATGCTGTTTCCTTTTCCGAGGTTCAGGGTGACACGAGCATACATTCCCGGACGCACACGCATATTGGCATTGTTAATTGAAACTTCCACTCCGAATGTATGCGTAGAAGCATCAATTGTGGGGTATAGCAGGCTCACTTTCCCTTCAAATTCCTCATCGTCGTAAACATCCAATTGAATATTGACAGGCATCCCTAGTTTTACTTTGGTGAAATTAGACTCGGAAACGTTGATCAATGCTTTCAAGGGGTTCAGCTGTTGAACGGTCAGAACAGGCTTTTGGGTATATACATCCCCATTATCGTAATTTCTATCTGTTACAATTCCGTTGATGGGACTTTTCAAGCGTGTATTTTCTTCCAGATTATGAATAGCTGTATTTAGTACATCAATCTGAGTTTTGACCTGATCCACTTGTTGTTGAGCAATACCGCCGACTTTTAATAACTCTTCGTAGCGGGAGTAATCCCTTTTCAGGTTTTCCAACTGAACATTTTGTTGTTTCAGGTTAGATGCATCCATCTGAACCAATACCTGCCCTTTAGAAACCCGGTCGCCGACTTCAACAAGTATTTTCTCAATACGTCCGGGAATAGCCGGAGTAATCTGATTAATTACATCCGCTTTCACATTGGCCGTATAAGTTGACAAGTTTTCCACCTCTTTCAATTCGGCTGTTGTTGTAGTTACCTTAACCTTTTCGGTTTCCTGAGAAGATTTTTCCTCTTGCTTTCCGGCGCATGCAACCAACAGGCATAAAGACAGAAGAGGCATTAACCTAAATAATCTTTTTGTTTTCATATTATTCTTATCATTCATTATTTTCATTTCCTCATTGTTTCATTATTTCATTTTCCTTTCATTTAAAATCAGGCTCTATCCCTAATGTTTTATCCAGGTCGGCTTTGGAGGCCAGGTAATAGTAAATTGCCTGATTGAAAGCCAGGCTGGTTTGAGTAAGCGCCAACTGTGCGTCGTTCAACTCCAGCAAGGTGCCCATCCCCGTATCATACAATTTCTGGGATATTTCATAACCTTTTTGAGCTTGAGCTACAGCATCCCTTGTCGACATAACTTGTTCTACATAATTAGCCATATTATTGATATTGCTGTTGATAGACAATTTCAAATTACGCATGATATCTTCCCGTTGCCACCTCATCTGCTCCAGAGAAACTTTGGTCTGCCTGATATCGGAACGTTTCTTGAATCCGTCGAAGATAGGAATTTGTACGCTTAAAGTTACGAACGAATACGGGTTCCATTTATAGTCTCCGAATTTAAAATCATTATTCATAGACATATAAAGGTAAC
>JAVBSK010000295.1:0-5354 GCA_031556755.1 Bacteroidales bacterium
ATTATAATAGACCCGTTCCACAACTTTTTTCAATCTCATACCCTGAAGTTTCCGGAGGTCATTCCGACCCATACACTCCATCGACTCGTTCCAAATCATTACTTATTACTTATTACTTATTACTTATTACTTATTACTTATTATACCTCTTATCACACCTCAGATTATATTTCGCACACTCAGATTTATGAATTTACAACGGAAGAACGAAACTTGATCTGTATTTCGTATATTTTCCGGCAAATGTAATATATTTTCCCTCTCCAACCTAAATCAGACTCCGGTTGAAATTTCTCGTATTCCGGCAAATACATCATCAACATTCCGGTTGACGCTTTGTTTGCAATTCCTTTTTATTTGAATGGAATAAACAGGAAGTATAATATTGTGACAAAAGTTTCTCATCGGGAAATAACAACAAGATGATTTGATCTTCCGATAAAATCCGTTCAGGATATTTCGTATTATACTCCTTGATAATGTTATACATATCATTTGAGTAGCGCTCTATTTTTGAAGCGGAGATAAACTTTTCATAGACTTTTTCTATCTCCTGAAAACAGTTAAACAACTGTTCTTCTTCCGAATAGACAGACATCATATATATATTTTCCAGCAACTGTAATCCCTGGTTATTCACCTGCATGTATTGACCGGGAGAGATCTGGGGAGGCACTGCTTTAGTCCAATGCGCTTTTTTAAAACTTTTCACAATCAGATATAAACCCGAAGCGCTCGAAACAAGCATCAATATAGCAATGCCGTAACTTCCTTTGAAAAACCAAAAGATAGAAAAAAAGAACAGGAAAGTCAACAAAGACAATCCCAGGACTTTAAAAGCGGTAATAATGGTATCTTTCATTTGAGTAATTTAATGATATCTGTATTTCGTCATTCGAAGCTATTACAAATCCTCCACCGACTGCACATCCGGATCACTTTGGGTATTTCCCTTGATAAAGGAGGACGGAGATTTACCGAATTGCGCTTTGAAACATTTGCTGAAATAAAACGGATCATTGATTCCCACCTTATAAGAGACTTCCGAAACGTTTAAATGGGTAGTTAGTAAAAGATTCGCTGCTTTTTTCATCCTCATCACCCTCAAATATTCATTGGGAGAATATCCGGTTATTCCTTTGATTTTCTTATAAAACAATGTTCTTCCCATATTGACCGACTGGGCAAACAAATCGACGGAAAAATCGGGATTCGCCAGGTTTTGTTCAATGATTTCATGTATTTTCTCCAAAAAATCCTTGTCTTTGTCCGTAACATAAATGCCGGGAGGTGCAAAATCCAGGTCTTTGGCAAATTTTCGTTGAAGTATTTCCCTTTGTTCTATCAACTTAACAACCCTTGCCATCAGGTATTTCATACTGAAAGGCTTAATTATATAAGCGTCTGCACCTGCTTCGATTCCCTCCAGTTGGTGTTCCATCGAAGAATGCGCCGTCAACAAGATGATCGGGATATGGCTTGTTTGAAATTCCGATTTAAGGTTTCGGGTCACCTGGAATCCGTCCATTTCGGGCATCATTACGTCACAGATAATCAGATGAGGTTGTTCTTTTTGCGCTTTCTCAAGTCCATCCAATCCGTTTTCGGCAGTAATGATAGTAAAATATTCCTCTAGTTTATTTTTCAAGAATTCACGTACCTCATCATCATCCTCAACAACCAACAATTTATATTTTTTCAAGGACTTGTCCGGATTTTCAGAATCATCTCCAAACTCTTCTCCTCTGTCAACCTTATCATTTCCGGATAATTCTTCTAGTCTTTTATTCTCCTCAACCGGTAAAACGATGTCTTCCTTGTCATATGAAATATCTGAGAGAGGAACTGTTACAGTAAAGCATGCACCTCCTGTTTCCGAATCGCTGTACTTTATCGATCCTTTGTGTATATTGACCAGTTCGGAAGTAAAATGCAGGCCAATCCCGGTTCCCGATGAAGAATAATTGATTTGCGTAAACCGTACAAAAAGCATCGCTTGCTTTTCTTTAGGAATGCCTATTCCTGAGTCGCTTATACGTAGAATAAATTTATCAGCCTCCATATCAAAAATGATTTCCATCTTGATTTCACCCCCTTCCGGAGTATATTTGAAAGCATTAGATAACAGATTATATGCTATTTTATCCATTTTACTCCTGTCCAGAAGTATTTTTCTTTCCTGCTCACTTGAGGTAAACGTAAAATCAATCTTTTTTTTCTGGGTTGTTTCTTTAAAAACATTGCAAATATCCCTGAAAAAAACCACCGCTTCGGTATATTCCAGATTCAGTTCCATCTTGTTATTCTGCAAACGCCTGAATTCCAACAACTGATCTATCAACCTCAACAAGCGGGAAGAACTTTTATCCAATGTTTTTATGTGCTTGGAAACCACTGAAGACAGATTTTCCATTTCTGTCAGGTTTTCTATCGTTCCCCTGATGATAGTCAAAGGCGTTCTGAATTCGTGAGAAATATTCGTAAAAAACCGAAGGCGATAATCGGTCATCTGTTTTTCAATCTCAACAGCATTATGCAACCGGTTCATCTTGATAGCCAATCTCAAGGCAAAGAATATACTCACAATAAACAGCAGAAGATAAACGATCATGGCCGAAGTTGATTTCCAGAAAGGGGGAACCACGATTATTTCCAGGACAGTCTGATTCTCGTTCCACACTCCGGAACTGTTACAACCTTTCACTTTAAATAAATATTTTCCCGCAGGAATATTTTTATAGGTGGCGACATTATAACTGGAAACCGGATTCCATTTCTTTTCATATCCTTCCAATATGTAAGAATATCGATTGGCATACGGCTGTTGATAGTTTAACGACGAAAATTCTATACTGAATGTATTCTGGTCACTTTTCAACCTGATACTTTTGGATTCCGAAATAGTCATTTTGAGAGGAGAGTCCTTGTCTTCCGGCTTAATAATCGCCCCGTTGATTCTCAGGTTCGTCAAAGCAACGGGAGGGACGTATGATTTACCCTCAAAAGACAAAGGATTCAAGATGTATAAACCATCATGGCTTCCGAACATCAAATCTCCATTTTTACGTTTGAATGAGGAAGACTCACAAAACAGATCCCCTTCCCAATTATTAGAAAAGCTATAATTTTCAATATTTTTCGTATCAATATTCAATTTTGAGATTCCGCTCTCGGTACTGATCCACAAGTTTCTTTTGCTATCCTCCATGATCGCCTGAATGATATCGTTGGCAAGACCATTGTGTGAAGAATAATTTTCAAAATGATAATCACCCGTTTGTTCTTCTTTCACAGCCATACTGATACCACCTCCGGAAGTTCCGATCCAGATCTGTCCGTCACTATCTTCAAAAATAGTTTTTACTTCATTATTATTCAATGATTCCGGATTTTTGGTATCTGAAAAATAACAGGTAAAAGCGGTAGCGTCTTTCAATATTTCATCGGGATTGAAAACAACGATTCCATGATTTCCTCCTACCCATATCTGCCCGGTACGATCCTGGATAAGGCTTCGTATCCGGTTTTGATTGGTGTTGACACTCGGAAACTTGCGAAATTCTAACTTCCCATCCGTATTCCGTTCACACAAAACTATTCCTCCTCCGAAAGTACCGAGCCACATTCTGCCCTTGGAATCCTGCATGATGGAATAAATATTATTGTTAGGCAAAGAAGTTTTATCGTTGAGGCGATTCAGATGAGACTCTTTCACGGAGTAATCTTTGGAAGAAATAATATACAATCCGGCACCTTTTGTTCCGATCCACTTATTACCAACGGAATCTTCCGCTATCGAATAAGGTATTCCCATCAGGTTAATTATTTTCTTATTATTTAAATCCTTATCCATGACATAGACATTTCCGTTCCTCGCTCCCAACCAGATATCCCCTTTCCGATCTTCCAGTATTGTTCTGATGACTCTGTTTAATGCATTATTCTCATTCTTGTCAGGATAAAATACCTTATTCTTGTAATTAGTCATTGAAATCTTGGACATTCCCGCATATTCAGTTCCAATCCAAATTTCTCCCGACTTATCTTCACATACCGACAACAGGTGATTGGTTTGCAATCCATTCACCTCACGGTCAAAATGACTGATTTTTCCTGTATTATGCTCAATGGCGAATAATCCGTTTCCATAAGTGGTTATCCAGATAATTCCGCGAGAGTCATGATAAACAGCATACCTTTCCAGGTCAATAAAAGGTAATATGGACTCCGGTATCAATTTATATTCTCTGAATTTTTTATTTTCCCTGTCGTAATTCCAGATACTTCCCGTTTTGTTATACAGACAAATATCTCCCTTATTGCTGATGATAAAATAAGCATTCATTATTTTCCTGTTATCAAAATAAGGTTCGGAAGACACTATATCGGATGAATTAATGTCGAAGACAAATGTTTGAAAACGGGAGGTAATCAATATTTTGGAATTATCCAGAGCTATAGTCTGGTTCAATTTGAGGTTATTCGAATATTCTTTACTTATGGTTATCCTGTAGAACTGGTTTTTCTTTAATTTATCCAGCACCAGTATTTTATTATTGTTAGTGAAGAAATAAATATTTTTACCCAATTCAACCGCACTGTTGAAATTAAAAATATCTTTCCCTGTATCACAAAAATTGATTTCTGAACCTGCATAATGTATCAATCCTTTATCCGTTCCAATCCAAATGTGTTTATCCGATGCCTCATAAACAAAATTGACAACATCCGTATCGATATTGCTTTTACTAAAAAAAATAGTTTCCGGCTTCCCCTTGTTGTATCGAATCCGGCAACAGCCACTCTGTGTCCCCCAAAGCCAGACATCATTTTCACTGGTTATTAAGACATTCCGGAAATACCGGGTTTCGCCGTTACCATTATAATCTACGAATGATTCTTTATGCGTATCATAACAACTAACAATATCGGAATTAGTAAGTATCCATAAGAATCCATTGGAATCCTGCTCTATGGATCTGATTCTGTTCTCTCCGATAGAGAGTGAACCGAATTTAGGAAGCATCACACTGAATTCCCGTCCGTCAAATCGATTCAATCCGTTCATTGTACCGATCCACATAAATCCTTTTTTGTCTTGCATAATACATCTGACCGTATTTTGAGACAATCCGTTCTTGGTCGTTATATTTTCAAAATGAACTCCGTCAATGCCATAAACGGAAAAGAGTGAGGACAAAAACAATAACAATAATATTTGCTTTCTCATTGTGAAGTCAAGAAATGAATGTGTTTACATTTCAAGTAGCAAAGTTAGAAAAAGAAAACCGAGGAAGTGATTCTTTTTACTGATTATTCTACACTATCCGGATAAAATTCCATATTATTTGTAC
>JAVBSK010000237.1:0-6350 GCA_031556755.1 Bacteroidales bacterium
TTCATTCTTCGCAACTTTATCTCCGGAGCAAAAGAAAAAAATCAAGGACATCCGGTTGAAAGAGAAAAAACAGTTGATTCAAATTAATAATCAATTGTCGGAGAAAAAAATGCACCTGATCACTTTGCAGACGGCGGAAAAACCGGATATGAAAGCTATCAACAAAACCATAGATGAATTGACGGCTTTGATTGGTTCTAAAATGAAGATAAAATCGAATTCTACTCAACAAATCAGGGAAATGCTCACGGAAGAACAACGTGTTGAATTTGACATGAACAAACAACTCAAATCTTCATCTCCTCATCGAAAATAGAAGTAAAACTCTTTGAGTAAAAATAAAAAGACAGAAGGTATCCCAAAAGGATGCCTTCTTTGTTCGGTCTATTGCTTATGTCGAACTCACGTTAAAGTAGACAATATAAAATCTCCTTTGTCAATTGTCAATTCATTACTTTGTCAATGAATTATCATCCTCCCTGGAAAACTTTTTATACGCCGACGGAGACATATTGTATTTTTCCTGAAATTGTCTGTAAAAAGTCCGGGGCGTTCCGAATCCGGATTTTCCGGATATCTCTACCATAGATAAATCCGTTTTCTCCAGAAGCATCAATGATTCCTTTAAACGAAGGTCATTGATACAAGCGGGGAACGTCGTCTTAAAACATTTCTGGAAAGCTTCTATAAAATCTCTTTTATTGGTATCTAACATGGAAATAACTTCGTCACGGCTCAACAAAGGATTAAGGTATGCCTTTTCTTTGATCAACAGGTGGTGTATTTCAAGACATAGTTTATCTATTTTATCATCCGGACAGGAGCTTATTTCCAACAGGATATTATTCTCTGTTTGTTCTTTCTGTTGTTGAAAAGATCTGATTTGCTGTACCATCGCGCGGTTTTTCTTGTCCAATTGCTTTGAATAATAGATCCAAGCGGATAACAATATTAGCAGCAAAGTGCATAAAGTCAAGAAAAACAGAAAATAACTGCGATTGCGATCTTTTTCCACCGTTATTTTATCCACCTCGTAAGTGGTACGCATTTCATCAATCTGTGCATTGAATGCTAAACTTTTTATAGAATCGTTCAGGTGAAAAGCCTCTTCATATAAAGAATGGGCTTTTTCACCTTGTCCCATCAGGCATAAAATACGAGCCTGATCGCGTAAACGGGCTGAAACGGTAATCGCATTTCCTGAAGAAAGTGCATATTCATGCGATTTTTTATACAAATCATAGGCTCCCGGATATTCTTTCCTGTTTTCCTTTATAGAAGCCCTAAAATAAGTAATATTTTCCATATTTCTTTCATCCTCTGGTAGCTGCATTTCTGCCGAATCACAATACACTTCCGCTTCATCTAAGTGACCTGTATTAATAAGCATATCCGTCATTCCACGGTAGTAACCTGACCACAGATAAGCATGGTTGAGTTTCATTTTTTTATTTTCCTTCACATAGCGATCAATTTCAATCTTTAAATTTTTCATGACTTTCAATGATTCGCTGAATTGATTTTTTGCAGTAAGGATGATGATAGAATTTTCAAAAGCCCGTCGGCGATAATCACTGTATCCCCGATCGTTCTTTTGGGTATCCATTATTTCCTGATATAAGGACAGCGCTTCGTTATCTCTATCCATATTCTGATAAACCCAGGCTAATCCGTAAAAGGCCGCCTGTTCGGCTTTCTGATCATTTCTTTTTTTAGTTTCATCCAATAACTTTTGAGCTCCCTCCAACGCTTTTCCCTGTTGTTTTTCGGATATATATACATCAAACAGTAAAAGATGTACAAAATTATAGCGATTCCAATCTTCATGAGAAGCAAAAAAATCCAGATCTGATTGCACCCTCTCCAGAAACAAATCCCGTCTGTTGTTATTGACAAAAATTGTCAGAAGAGTTCTCCGTAGCATTGATTCTGTCTCCGTTTTTTTTTGTTTTCCAGCTTCATTGATCGCTTTTTCCAGGTGAGGAAGGATTGCGTCCAATTCTTCCGGAGTGTAGAAGATAAAAAATAACTGTGTGTATGCATTCAATTTTTCCTCTCCTTCTAAGGTAGGAATTATATTTAGAAGCGAATCTTTCGGATGTTGAAAATTGTTTTGTCCTGAAATGGAAACCAAACAGAGGAAGAGAAATATAAAAAACCAGGCAAATAATTTTTTATGGCTGAAATAATAAGTCATGTCTATATTTTAGGTTTATATTGTTTATTTTTGTTTTAGAAGAAACTGTTTAAAAATTCACAAGCAATATATTAAATCTTAAACTGATGCTTTTTCATAAGATAATTTTATATTTTTCATTAAGGTGTATGATGAAAAATTCTTAAGCAGTCTCTTAAACGACTGGTGAAGATAGTAATATTTTTTCGAATAAACTATGCCAGTTTATTCTTAATTTTATATAAAACAATATGCCACAGATAAGAATGTAGAAACATTTGTATATTTATAGTTTGCAATGGCTTTCTTCAAATTAGCAATACAACAAATAAGAGAGATTGAAAATGTTCATTATTTTCCAGAGGAAGAGAAATATAAAAAAAATCAGCACACGGAACATGTAACATATGAACCGTGTGCCAAGTAATTCTTAAATTATAACTGATTCTGTATTATTATTTTTCTACCCCGAATTTATATATACATCTGCTGGTATATTTACCATCGGGACGCAATTCCGTAGAGGGAAAATTCTTGTGATTGGGAGAATCCGGGAAGTGTTGGGTTTCCAAACAGAATCCGGATCTTTGTTTATACACAATACCATTCTTCCCGGTTAATGTTCCGTCCAGAAAGTTTCCGGTATAGAATTGAACTCCCGGTTCTGTCGTATAAACTTCCAGTACGATTCCGGTAGCCGGGCATACCACTTTACAACCCAATCTGCTTATGTCTCCCGGAGTATTGAAAATCCAGTTATGGTCAAATCCGTTACCGAATTTAATAGCCTGGAAAGTCGTATCGTTGATGTTCTGACCTATTGTTTTAGGTGTTGTGAAATCCAACGGCGTAGCTTTCACGGTTTCTATCTTTCCCGTAGGAATCAGTTCCGCATCGGTCGGAGTGTAATTATCACAATCCATGAATAAAACATGGTCTAAAACCGTATTATTGGCGTCTCCCGACAAATTGAAATAAGAATGGTTGGTCATATTAACGATGGTAGTTCTATCGGTCAATCCTTCATAAGAAATATCAATAGCATTGTCGTCTGTCAGTTTGTAGAAAACTTTCACATTCAGGTTTCCGGGGAA
The DNA here is from genome assembly GCA_031556755.1 of Bacteroidales bacterium. GTDB lineage: Bacteria > Bacteroidota > Bacteroidia > Bacteroidales > Azobacteroidaceae > JAIRVZ01. Next base: position 3,271 of record JAVBSK010000237.1, read on the forward strand.
TCCATTATCTCCGTCTTCCGATAAAAGAGAGCATTCCAGGGTTTGTGGATCAATTTGTTTGATGTCATACATTCTATACTGAAAGCCCGATGAACCTCCGTGTAAGGTATTTTCTCCATCATTCTGTCTTAGGTGATGAATGACTCTGTCCAGTTCAAATGTTCCTTTTCCTATCCTGTTCGCATAACGACCAATAGCCGCTCCGAAGTCCGTACGATTGGAAAGATAACTGTCTATATTATCAAATCCAAGAACAACATCCTTCATCGCTCCTGTTTTATCAGGGACAACAATCGAAACAATCCTAGCTCCGTAGTTGGTCACGCAGACTTCCATTCCTGCTGTATTTTTCAATACATACAACTCGTTGAGCGTATTTTCAACTTCGGTTTTGAAACTTGAAGCTTTCAAACCAGATGCTGTTAAAGCTTCTTTTTTCTCTCCACATGCCGACAATAACAAAACGGCACATGCAATCAGATAAATAGTCTTTTTCATGGAAATTTTATTTATTTTACGGGTATTTTATCTATTCTTCGCTGATGTCTTCCTCCTTCAAAAGGAACTTCAAGAAAAGCTATAACACATAATTTAGCCTCTTCTTTAGAAATATATCTTCCAGGAAGCACCAGGATATTGGCATCATTATGAGCTTTACACAATTGAGCGACTTCTTCTTCCCAACAAATAGCAGCCCGGATTCCCTGATGTTTATTCAATGTCATAGCGATTCCGTTTCCGCTTCCGCAGACGGCAATACCGGAAAGAACTTCTCCTTTTTCGACAGCCACCGCCAATGGGTGTGCAAAATCCGGGTAATCACAACTTTCGGAGGTATACGTTCCAAAATCATGGAATGCGATTTCTCTTTTTTCTAAAATAGTTTTGACATATTCTTTCATCTCAAAACCAGCATGATCTGCAGCAAGTCCTATCTTTTTCATTACCAAAATATTGTTTTTAATGAATAAGGATGCCGAGACATCCCTATTCGTTTTATTATTTATCCAGTATTAATTTAACCTGATTATAAACATTGGTTCCTGTGAAACCTAACTTTTCATCCAATACTTTATAAGGAGCGGAAAATCCGAAAGAGTCCAATCCCCAGATACGGCCGTTGCATCCAACCAAACCTTGCAGGTTGACCGGAAGACCGGCGGTCAGGCCGAATATTTTCACGCCGGGAAGAATGACCGAATCCTGATACGCTTGTGTTTGCGTCCGGAACAGACCTTCGGAAGGAACAGATACAATACGTACTTTTACCCCTTCTTTTCTCAACAATTCGGCGCCTTCTACCAAAGTAGAGACTTCTGAACCGGAAGCCAGCAGAATCACATCCGGATGACCGTCACATTCCACTACATATCCTCCTTTAGCTGCTTGTAAGGCCTCTTCATAACGCGATGAACTGGCCGGCAGATCTTTTATATTCTGACGGGAAAGTATCAATGCGGTTGGCGTATGCGTATTTTCCATCGCCAATTTCCAGGATACCGTTGTTTCCTGTACATCAGCAGGACGCAATACCAGCATGGAGTTTTGTCCCTTATGATTTTTCAGTTTTTCCATCAGACGGATTTGAGCTTCCTGTTCTACCGGTTCGTGAGTAGGCCCGTCCTCTCCTACTCTGAAAGCATCATGCGTCCATATAAATTTCACCGGCTGCTCCATCAAAGCAGCCATACGCAAAGCAGGTTTCATGTAGTCTGAGAATACAAAGAAAGTAGCGCAGGCAGGAATAACTCCTCCATGCAGCGACATTCCGATAGTCAAACAAGCCATAGTCAACTCGGCAACTCCAGCTTGTAAAAATGCGCCGTTGAAATCTCCTTTGGTAAACGCTTTCGTTTTCTTCAGGAAACCATCCGTTTTGTCTGAATTAGACAAATCGGCCGAAGCGACAATCATATTTTCAACCTGTTCCGCCAACACAGCAAGCACCGTCGCAGAAGCAGCCCGTGTAGCCTGCCCTGGTTTCTGTTCGATTTTCTCCCATGCGATATCTGCCATTGCATTGGAGAACCATTTCTCCATTTTCTCAGCCAATGATGGATTGGTTTTCGCCCAAGCGGCTTTTATGGCATATTTTTCCGCGACAAGCATTTTCAGTTCTGCTTTTCTTTTTTCATACAATGCCTGAACTTCAGGGAAAATCGCGAAAGGATTTTCCGGATTTCCGCCTAAATTCCGGATAGAACTTGCATAACAGGCGCCGGCCTCACCAAGAGGCATCCCATGAGTCGCACATTTATTTTCATACGAAGAACCATCGGCCGTCAATGCACCTTTCCCCATGATAGTCGTTCCGATAATCAAAGTGGGCTTTTCTTTCTCCGCCTGGGCATCTTTCAATGCCTGGCGAATATCCCCGACATTGTTTCCATTAATTTGAATAACCCGCCATCCCCATGCTTCGTATTTTTTCGCTACATCCTCACAGGAAACGGCAGACGTTTCGGTCGAAAGTTGTATTCCATTAGAATCATAAAACATAATGAGGTTATCCAAGCCCAGATGACCGGCAATACGTCCGGCTCCCTGCGAAATTTCTTCCTGAACTCCTCCATCCGAAATGAAAGCATAAATAGTTTGATTCATCACCTCTCCCAATCTTGCTTTCAGGAATTTCGCAGCAATCGCCGCTCCAACGGCGTAAGTATGGCCTTGCCCCAACGGACCTGAAGTATTTTCCACGCCACGCATCACATCAACTTCCGGATGCCCGGGGGTCGGACTTCCCCATTGACGAAACTGTTGCAATTCTTCCATATTGTACTTGCCTGCAAGCGATAAGACCGCATATAGCATCGGAGACATATGTCCGGGATCCAGGAAGAAACGGTCACGACCTTCCCAACGAGGATTTTCAGGATCATAAACCAAAAATTCACTATACAGCACATTCACAAAATCTGCACCGCCCATTGCACCTCCGGGATGTCCCGACTTAGCCTTTTCCACCATGGAAGCCGCTAGTATCCTGATGTTATCAGCAGCCTTATTCATCACATTAACTTCATTCATATCGGCAATTTAGAGTTTTTTTGGAGTTTATATTATTTATTTTGATATTT
>JAVBSK010000327.1:0-6394 GCA_031556755.1 Bacteroidales bacterium
TGTACGCCTAAAAAAGTAGAGGATAAAGGTAGAGGAGATGATGTGAAGATCTCTTATGCACAAGGGTTTACTATTGTCCATTTTGAAGAATATACAGAAGTGAAAGTGAAGAATCCTTGGGATACGACAAAAATATTGCAAAAATATGTCTTGATTGACCGGAATAAACCCAGACCAAAGCAACTTCCGAATGGTACTGTTGTTGAAGTGCCGGTTCGAAGCATAGCTTGCTTATATTCCTTGGATGCTTCAATTATTCAACAACTGGGAGACGAATCCAAAATCAAAGCGATTGCAGAAACAAAATATGTAAAAATGCCTTTCCTCAAAACTGGACTGGAAAATGGAACTATTGTCGATATAGGATTAGCAACGGCATTGAATATAGAGCGATTAATAAATATTTCTCCTGACATAATCATTGTTTCCCCATTTCAGAATATGGGTTATGGAACGCTCCGGACAACAGGAATTCCTATTGTTGAGAATGCCAGTTATATGGAAAATACTCCTTTAGGCAGAGCGGAATGGATCAGATTCGTTGCTGCTTTCCTCGGTAAAAGTAAAGAGGCGGAATATATGATGAATGTGATATCTAATCGATATAATACATTGAAAAAGAAAGCTCAAACCGCAAGTTCTTGCCCTACTATTTTCAGTGAAAAAAAATATGGAGAAGTCTGGTGGGTGCCGGCGGGAGACAGTTATATGGTTCATCTTTTTGAAGATGCCGGAACTGATTATATTTGGAAAGATGTTCCGGGAACTGGTTCGTTGGAGTTGAATTTTGAGTTTGTTTATGAAAAAGCGGAAAATGCCGATTTTTGGATTATTCGTTCTGATAGAGACTTGACTTATGATGGTTTGAAACAGGAATTTGAAGGATATTCGTATTTCAAAGCATGGAAGAATAAAAAAATTATTTTTTCCAATACGATGAAAAATGATTATTACGAAGAAGGTGTAATGAGGCCGGACTTGATTTTGGAGGATTTGTTGTCTATATTGCATCCCGAATTGAGAATTCCGGAGCGGGAGGAAAGTTTTTTTGCTTTGATGGATTGATAGTTGCGTTTACAAGTGCAGATATAAGAAAATGAAAGAGAAGATTGTTTTAATCATATTTTCGTTGATAATCGTTCTGTTTTTCGTGAATCTTTTTTACGGTTCAGTCTTTATACCTCCACTTGAAGTTTGTAAAATTTTATTAGGAAATGAAGTTGAACGACAGGCTTGGGTAAACATTGTTATTCAGTCGCGTTTACCACAGGCTGTTGTAGCCTTGCTTGCAGGCTCCTCTTTAGCTGTCTGCGGATTGATGCTTCAGACACTGTTTCAAAATCCGTTAGCAGGTCCTTCTATTCTGGGGATCAGTGATGGAGCTAATCTGGGAGTGGCTGTCGCTATCTTTTGTTTTGGAGGACATCTGGGTGTTGGAGCTTATTCATTGGGCTATGGACTCTCTATTGTTCTTTCTGCTTTATTTGGTGCACTGTTTGTCCTGGGATTGATCATTTATTTTTCTACCAAATTGAAGAACTCCATCATGGTATTGATTGTCGGGATGATGATAGGTTACTTGGCTTCATCTTTAATAGCTATTCTAAATTATACTTCTACGGCAGAAGGTATTCGTTCTTTTGTGATGTGGGGAATGGGTACTTTTTCCGGCCTATCGCTCGGACAGATCCCATTTTTTTCAACGATTATAATTATAGGACTCTTCTTATCTGTTTTGTTGATAAAACCATTGAATGCCTTGTTGTTAAATGAAAAATATGCTGCTAATCTGGGAGTCCGTATTCTCAGAACCCGTATCTGGATTTTATTATGTACGGGTTTATTGACCGGAACTGTGACAGCGTTTTGCGGGCCGATCAGTTTTATCGGTTTGGTAGTTCCTCATGTTGCCAGATTGTCTTTGAAGACATCCAATCATAAGACATTATTGCCTGTTACGTTATTGATGGGAGGCGCCGTTGCATTGTTGTGTAATATATTGACGGTATTGCCTTTTTCATCGACAATTTTACCTCTTAATGCCATTACCCCATTGTTGGGTGCTCCTGTTATTATTTATGTTATTATGAACCGAAAAAACATACAATATTTCAATTGAAAACAGCAAGTATTGTCATCAAAGATTTAAGTATAGGTTATTTTCTTAAAAGGAATAAGAAAGTATTAAAAGAGTATATCAATCAATCCCTGTATCGGGGTGAGGTGACTTGTTTAATCGGAGCTAATGGTTCTGGAAAATCTACTTTGTTGCGGACAATTGCCGGTTTTCATCCTCCATTATCGGGTGAGATTTCATATGAGGGAAAATCTGTTTCTCAATATCCTGAATCGGAACGGGCATTGTTGTTTGGATTGGTTTTGACAGACAAAATATTTGCAGGCGGGCTCAGTGTTTTTGATTTGGTGTCTTTCGGCAGACATCCGCACACCCGTTTTTTGGGGACATTGAAATCACATGATGAGAAAATTATTCTTGATTCAATGGAAAAAGTGGGAATTACATACAAGTTGGACTCCTATGTTTCCGAATTGAGTGATGGTGAAAGACAAAAGGTTATGATAGCCAAGGCTCTGGCTCAAGAATGTCCAGTCATTCTGTTGGATGAACCTACAGCTTTCCTGGATGCCGGGAGCCGGATTGAAATCATGCGTTTATTGAAAGAGTTGGCCATGAAAGAAAATAAAAGCATATTGCTTTCTACTCATGATATTGAATCTGCCATTCAGATGGGAGATCGTTTCTGGTTGATGGATAAAGTCCGTCCTTTTACATCGGGGATGCCGGAGGACCTGATTTTAGATGATGTATTCAATGATTTTTTTGACAGGAATCAAATTTGTTTTGATAAACAAACCGGAAGCTTGCAAATAATTAAAAATACAAATAAAGAAATGTTCTTGTCGGGAGATGCTTTATGTTCTCTTTGGATGGCCAATGCATTGAGGAAAAACGGATTCGAACCTAAGCCGGGAGAAATAGGATACCCGCTGATTGATTGCCGGAGTAAGAACAATTATATTTTGATGAAATCGGAAAACTCGCAGTCTCTTTTCTGTGAAAATATTGAAAGTATATTGTCTCTTTTATAGAAATTTTCTAGTTTTTTATTCTTTAATCTTGTTCTTCTTATATACATTTCTGGAAATAAAAATATAGAAGAAAATAGCACAGAAACTCAATCCCGCAGCCATTAAGAACATGAATGACATGGAGTGAGATGAGGATAAGAAACCACCCAGTAGCATTCCTATTCCAAGCCCCAAGTCAAAACCTGTCAGATAGGTAGAATTTGCAGTACCCCTTCTGTCATTAGTCGCCATATTGACAAAAATAATTTGAAAAGCAGGGAGGAGCGTTCCAAAACCTATGCCGATAAAAAATGCGGAAGAACAATAAGCAAAAACAGAATGTAAAAGAGAGAATGTAAGCAGGGACATGGAAATGACGGATAGTGCGACGATGGAAACAGCATGAATGTGCCCCCTGTCGACAAATCTACCTGAAATAACCCTGGATAAAATTAATCCGAAAGCCAGGAAGAGAAAAAACATTCCGGCATTTGGTATGTTGATTTGTTTCCCGTAAAGTACGGCATAAGATACCAACATACCCCAACCTATCGTTACAAGTATCTGATTGAAAAAGATGGGTATTCCTTTGACCAGAATGAATCTGTCAAAGGAGGCTGAAGGCCGTTTGGAAGAAATTTCCCGCTTGTTGGTTTTGATAAACAAGAGTGAAATGATGGCCAATGTTCCCATTCCCGCAGAGCAATATATCAAAGTGTGAAATCCGAATGCATCAAAGATATTCATGGCGATGAAAGGAGCTATGGCCATAGCCAGGTTCATATTCATGCCAAAATAACCGATGCCTTCAGCTCGTCGGGAAGACGGGATGATATCAATTGCCAGTGTGTTGGAAGAGACTGTAGAAACTCCCCAGAAAGCCCCGTGTATAAATCGGACGATTACTAATGCAAGAATACTTGCGGCATAGATATATCCGAAGAAAGTGAGAACAAACAAAAGCAGCCCGATCAGTAATACTTTTTTTCTGTCGAAAACATCTACAATATATCCTGAAAACGGTCTGACCAAAAGCATAGCCAGACTGTAACTTGAAAGCACCAGTCCTACCTTTGAATGTGCAACACCCATCTTTTCTGTCAGGTAGACAGGAATTGTAGGCATCAATAGGTGGAAGGATGAAGCCATTAAGAAATTGGTCAAACATACGTTGATAAAATTCTCATTCCAAAGTTTCTCTTTCATCATTTGATCCTTCTTTACTTCGTCTCTTTTACTCCTTAACGAAACAGATTGTAAAATTGAATATACAAAAAGCTCCCGAATGTTTATCGAGAGCTTTGATCCCATCTTTTATCGGGAAAACTTTTTTAAGGCATCAGCCTAAATAACTTTTTAATAAGTCATTTTTATTGCTGGAACGCAATCTTCTGATTGCTTTCTCTTTGATTTGTCTTACTCGTTCTCGGGTCAGTCCAAATTTGTCTCCAATCTCTTCAAGGGTCATTTCCTGATAACCGATTCCGAAAAACATCTTAATGATGTCTCTCTCCCTATCGCTCAGTGTAGATAAAGCTCTGTCGATTTCGCGGGATAACGACTCGCTGATCAGTGCTCTGTCTGCAATGGGGGCGTCATCGTTTACCAATACGTCTAACAGGCTATTATCTTCTCCTTCTACGAATGGGGCGTCTACGGATATATGACGTCCGGAAACTTTTAAAGTATCGGAAATTTTGTCTACGGGAATATCCAATTCTTCTGCTAACTCTTCGGGTGACGGGCGCCGTTCGTGTTCTTGTTCAAATTTAGAAAAAGCCTTTGTAATCTTATTCAAGGAACCTACCTGGTTCAAAGGAAGACGAACGATACGTGACTGTTCTGCCAAAGCCTGCAAAATGGACTGTCTGATCCACCATACTGCGTAAGAGATGAATTTAAATCCGCGTGTTTCATCGAATTTTTCGGCAGCCTTGATCAAGCCCAGATTCCCTTCGTTGATCAAGTCAGGAAGGCTTAAACCTTGATTCTGGTACTGCTTTGCTACAGAAACAACAAAACGAAGATTAGCACGTGTTAATTTTTCCAACGCAGCCCTGTCTCCTCTTCTGATTGCCTGAGCTAATTCCACCTCTTCCTCGACAGTAATGAGATCTTCACGACCAATTTCCTGAAGATATTTGTCTAATGACGCACTCTCACGATTGGTAATTGACTTTGTAATTTTTAACTGTCTCATTCAAAAATATAATAATTTAGCAATAACGCTTTTGGGCTGCAAAAATAATGTTTTTTTTATTCTTTTCAAAATAAAATTTTTGCACCCCGAAGCATTATATATACCGCAAAAATTATGCCTAATTAGTCTCCCAGATTGATGGCGTAATACTCCACTTTTCCATTGGGGTAAAATCCTTTGATAAATAGACCTCTGTCGTCCGGATTTTGTTTTAATATCTGGTCGATATATTTCTTGAAAGATTCTACGGTAGCAATCTGGCGTTCATTCACCGTCATGATGATAAATCCTTTTTTGACTCCTGCTTCTTTCAATTTTCCATCTGTTAATCCGGTGACTTCTATGCCAAAATTAACTCCGAATTCTTTTTTCTTTTCTTTGGATAATTCCTGGAAAGCTCCTCCCAATAACTCGGTTCCGGAGATGTTTTTGATGACATCAGTACTCCCCTGGGCATTTTTAAGTTCTACTTTGAATGTCTTTTCACTACTTTCACGCATGACTTTGACATTGACTTTGGTGCCTGGGCTGAAGCGGTTGATGATTTCCTGTAATTCGCTGACTGATCTTACTTTGGAATCATTGATAGCAATAATTACATCTCCAATTTCAAGTCCGGCTTCTTTTGCTGAACTTTTTAATGAAAAACTTCCGATGTAAGCTCCTTCGGTAACCTTTAATTTTTCAGCTTCTTCTTTCTTCAAATCATTGATATTCTTGATACCTACGCCTAGAACTGCTCGTTGAACGGCTCCGTATTGTTTTAAATCTGCAGCTATTTTACTTGCGATTGTAATTGGAACGGCGAATGAGTAACCTGTATAACTTCCTGTTTGTGAGAAAATTGCTGTGTTGATTCCAATTAACTCTCCTTTTGTATTTACCAAAGCGCCACCGCTATTCCCAGGATTGACGGCAGCGTCAGTCTGGATAAAAGACTCGATTTTCATTTGTTGTTCATTTTCCCTGCCTCCCGGAAATACATTTCCGCGTCCTTTGGCACTCACAATTCCGGCAGTAACAGTGGAAGTTAGATTAAATGGATTACCTACGGCGAGTACCCATTCTCCTACTTTCAGTTTGTCTGAATCCCCAAAAGGAATG
>JAVBSK010000257.1:0-3710 GCA_031556755.1 Bacteroidales bacterium
TATATAAATCGAAATTCCGTTTCATATCCTGAACTCCGTAATAACCCGAAAAATCAATAGTTGTTTTATCCGATACTCCTCGCTTGGTAGTCATTAAGATAACACCATTAGAAGCTCTGGCTCCATAAATCGCCTGTGAAGAAGCATCTTTCAATATCTCTACCGATTGTATATCCTGGGAATTAAAATCATCAATGTTATCAACGGGAACTCCATCAACGATATAGAGCGGAGCATTTCCTCCCGTAAGAGATTTTTTTCCACGTATAACGATATCAGAAGCTCCTCCCGGTCTCGCAGAATTTTGTGTCACCACCAATCCTGCCGCCTGTCCGCGAAGCATTTCCGCAAGACTTGATGTGGGAACAGCATTCATATCATCAGCTTTTACGGACACAACCGATCCTGTCAGGTCGCTCCTTTTCTGGATTCCATAACCAACGACAACCAGTTCTTCAAGCATTCTGCTGTTTTCTGACAATATAACATCAATAACACGCTGATTACCAACATGTACTTCTTTCGATTTATAGCCCAGATATTTATATTCCAACACAGCATCGGAGAAATTGATCAACGACAGGGAATAACGTCCTTCCGAATCTGTTATCGTTCCTTTATCCGTCCCTTTTAAAATGATATTTACGCCAATCAAAGGTTCTTTAAAAGCATCCGTCACAACTCCTGAAATTATCTTATTTTGAGCCGATACGCTCAAATAAAAACAGATGCAACATATAATCACCAGAAAACGCTTTTGCGTTTTCAACGAATTTTCTTTTATATTTTCCAAGTTATCAGATACTTTCATTATAATAAAATTGGATTATTCAATCAAAAGTTTATTTCACAAAATTAGAAGAAGATCATTCTAATAAGTACTAAATACATTCAGATAAATACTATTTCCGTCCAGAAATAAGATTATTAATAGTTTTTATATACACGAATCGCATTTAGAACAGTTTCTCCTTTTATGGATTTAAAATGGATTGTTATACCTTGTTCGTCGTAAACATTCACTACCACTTTCTTCATCACAGCTCTCTGATTTCCATAAACAGATGCAATGTCCAAAGCGGCAATCATTTTTTCTCCATTAACGATGACATCAAAAATCCGTCCCGAAAATTCGTCTTGGATTTCATCATCTCCTAAATTATAAATCAGCTTGTCGGTTGCACAACCTTGTAGCTCCGCCCAATTGAAGCAAAGTGTATATTGACCTTGCGGAACATCTAATTTAAATGCTTCGATTCCCATTCGCATGGTTTGAAAAACCGGATCGTTGTTTGTTCCCAAAATATCCAAATCGGAAGCCGGTTGAGTTCCATGTCTTGTCCTTTTTACGTAACTCTTTCCTCCAACATATCCCCAACTTCCCTTAGAATATTCCTTTTCAGGCAACCAGATAACTCCTGATTGTTTATCCTCAAAATATCTTTTCGACCCTAACATAACATTTATTTCCTTAAAAGGCAAAATAGTATCCTTCAAATCATAAGAAATCATCCGGAAATCAACTTTCAACAGATCATTAATTTTTCTATCTCCTGAAAAACCTACAGCCTCAAGCACATTTTCCCCATCGGTGAAAGGCACTTCAAAACAAGCAATATTATTTTTCACTTCACTGACACCCAGTGATTTGTAGTTCACAAACAATTCTATCTTTTCGAGATTGGAATAAACCTTAACCGGTTGTCTGCATGTATAATCCAGACCGGCATTACCTCCTCTTATTTTCCAATTAGAGCCTCCTATCAATACTACGGGTTCTGAGAATAGCATTGCTTTGTATTGAAGATAAGTATCTTTTAATTCTCTGGTAGTCGTTGTAATACCTTTGTTATTGATGTGAGGAACTGCATTATTTCTTTCTTCAGAATGAAAATCGTTCAGATTCCATATGTTTGCACCTACAACAAAAGAACGTTCTTTCATCGCCTGGATGTAGTGTTCGTGGTATAGGTTAGCATATTCAGCCGTATAATCAAACCTGACCGGCTCAAGCGTATGTAAACGAGGATCGGCATCCGCCCCGTATTCTGTGATAATAAAAGGCACATCAGGCAGTTTTTCATGAGCAATATCCAGAAAGTTTTCAAATTTACCAAATGTATCGCCATACCATCCTTGATACAAATTCCAACCGATAAGCATCGGAATATTGGTAAGTCCCGCATTATCATATTCATTGAAATTTCCATGACAAGGAATTAAGGTGTACCTATCCGGATCATCTTTCCTTATTTGCCTCTCAATTTCAGAAGCCAGGCGATTGACAGCCGTAAGATATTTTTTCTTCTTTATTGCATCTTCTTTATTTGGAAGCCTCAATAAGACTTCATTCATATATGCCCAAATAACAACCGATGGACGATTAAAATCCTGAAAAACCATTTCTTTAGCCATATGCAATGAATTTCGATCAAAATCATCGCTTTCTGTTATCGCATTCACAATAGGAATTTCAACCGACGTAATGATTCCCAATTTGTCACACATCTCCATCACCGTCTGATCTTGCGGATAATGCGACACCCGCAGAAAATTTCCACCCATTGATTTCAGAAGCATTACGTCACGTACATGCATTTCATCGGAAAGCGCATTTCCTGTTTTTTCATAACATTGGTGTCGGTTCGTTCCGATTAATTTAAGTGGTTTTCCATTCAAAATAAATCCCTTTTCCGACGAAAATTCGAACCAACGCAGGCCTAATGCTTCAACGACTTCGTCAAGTAGTTCTTTCGTATCGGAATCATATATCCTTGTGAAAATTGTATATAAATGAGGAGAACCGGGACTCCAGAGTTTCGGGCTTTCAATGATTGTTTCCTGATTATCTTCGTATTTTTCCGAATTTCCCTGCAGTTCTATCTGTTTCGAAACAACAGAAACAACTTCTTTTTCCGGACTAAAAAAAGTATGTTCCACGTATACGGATTTAGGATATTTGTCTGTGTTGGTTAATAATGATCTAAGGCATACTTTAGCCTTATTTTCATTGACTTCAGGAGTTGTAACATAGACGCCCGAAGATGCATAGTCAGTTGTGGAAATATGTTGTTTATTTGTATAAATCAAAAGAATATCCCGATAAATTCCTCCGAAGAAAGTGAAATCGGCAGAAAGAGGAGGTATATTTTCATTATGGGAATTATCAACTTTTACAGCAAAAAGATTATTTTTTCCAAAGTTCAAAAACTTGGTAATATTAAAACTGAAACGAGTGTATCCTCCGGTATGTCTCCCTACACTTTGTCCATTGATGAACAATTCCACTTCTTGATTCGCGCCTTTGAAGAAAATGGTAACCTCTTCATTTTCATTTTCCTGAGGAATAAAAACAGACTTTCTGTACCACCCAATCCCTCTATAATATCCCGATATTTCATCGATAGCATCCATTGAATTCCATGTGTGTGGAATCGTAACAATATTCCAGGTAGAATCGTCAAAATCAACATTCATAGCATCAGATGATTCATTACAAAGAAAATGCCAGTATTCGTTGATTGACGAAATTTTCCTTGAAGCTTCGATTTTTCCACAAAAGAGAAAAGCTAAAGAAAAAATAAGGAAATATAAAGCCGTTTTCATAAAGGACGAAAATCGTTTTGTTTTTAGTAGATTTGAAACCGTCCGGAAAGGAGACAATTTTCCGGACGGTAAAGAATAGATTTTTAAACTTAGAAAATATAAAT
>JAVBSK010000166.1:0-4510 GCA_031556755.1 Bacteroidales bacterium
ACAACAGATAGATCCTAAAGCCTTTATTTCCCAAAGTTCTGTCATTGGCGTCTACGGCGAAGGATTCGATAAAATCAAAGTAAAGAATAAAAAAACAGTTTGAGTATTTAAACCGTTTATAAATACAATTTTACCCTTTATTCCCGTTTAAATCCTGATGAAACAATTGGTTTTTGCGACAAACAACGTACATAAGTTAGAAGAGATTAGAAATATCCTGCAAAATGATTACGAAATCTTGGGGTTAAGTGATATAAACTGTTTTGAGGATATTCCTGAAACGGCAGATACCCTGGAAGGAAATGCTCTTCTGAAAGCTTTGTTCGTAAAGGAGAAGTACGGATATGACTGTTTTGCTGATGACACTGGTTTGGAGGTTGAAGCTTTGAACTATGCTCCGGGAGTGTATTCGGCACGTTATGCAGGTGAAAATAAAGATTCACATGCAAATATGGAAAAAATACTGTACGAACTGAAATATAAAACCAATCGCAATGCAAGGTTCAGAACCATAATCGCATTGATCATAGGAAAAGAAACTTACCAATTTGAAGGTAAAATAGAAGGCCAGATTATTAAAGAAGCAAAGGGAGACACTGGATTCGGGTATGATCCCATCTTCGTACCTGATGGCTATAACGAAACTTTCGCTCAATTGGGCAGTGAAATTAAAAATAAAATCAGCCATCGGGCGAAAGCGGTCAATCAATTAAAAATATTTTTATCATGAAACTATCATCTTTTTGGAAAGGTTTTATAATTCTTATCGTATTTTTTCTATCTATATATACCGTTCAGGGACAGGCTCTAAATTCCTGGAGAGCTTATTTATCCTACCAGAAAGCTAAAATGATCGAGGAAACACCCGATGGATATGTATATGCCGTATATGAAGGAGAGCCTGCCGGTCTAAGCGCAACAAGAGAAAACGGATCCCTCTTGAAATATCGCTTGACTTCCAATGGAGAAGAAGTTCAGTTATTGTCTAAGGTAACAGGACTGAATGATGTTATTATCAGTCAAATTGCATATTGTCCGGATCAGAAAATATTAATTATTGTGTATGATAACGGGAATATAGATCTTCTGGACACAGCGTCCCAAGACATATTCAACATCAGGGATTTTATAGAAAACAATGATATTGCAGACAAGAGTATCAGAGAAATAGATGTATTCGGCAAATATGCCTATATCTGTTTCAATGCCGGCGTCTGGGTGCTTGATATTGAAAGGAAAGAACTAAAAAACAGATATATACAAGGTAAAGAAACATATTCCGTTTGTTTCTGGGGAGAATATATGTATGCCGCAACAAACGACGGCGTTTACAGAGCCAATAAAAATATCAATTTACTACCAGCTTCGAACTGGGAATATTATCCTCTCAATTATGGAGGTTACGATAAAGCAATCCGGAAAGTATTGGTATTCAAAAACCAGTTGGTATTTTATCAACCGGAAAGCGGAGTCTATCGCCAAGAGAGCAATGGAAGTATTTCCCCGGTATCCACTCATCCAAATACATTCAATCAGGTGACAACGCTCCAGAATCAACTGATCATGCTTGATAACAACAATATATATTTCTATTCGGATTTCACGCCGCAACCAGAACATACCCTTGCAAATGCAAATACGCTATATATTAGTTCCTTGAATAATTCCGACACATACTGGTTAGCACAGGATGGAGACGGCATTTGTAAAATTAAAAAAAGTACAGGAGAAAAGAGTAACAATCTGAAGATCGACAGTCCCAAACGGAATCTGGTTTTCTATATGACACATAGTTACGGTAAATTATTAGTAGTGGGGGGAGAAGGCTTTGTTAACAACCATGATTATGCCGGTACTTTCATGGTATTCGAAAATGAAAAATGGTTCAATGCCGACGAAAAAGCAATTGAAACAGAAACAGGAATTGTAAGCAGGGATTTCATGTGCGCCATCGTCGATCCAAGGGACAGGAACCATTACTTTGTATCCAGCTACGGAAGCGGATTGTATGAATTCAAGGACAATCAGTTTGTAAAACTGCATAATGACATAAATACCAATGGGGCACTTAAATCCGCACTTCCCAATGAATCGTTTCACAGTCTGTTTGTGCGCTTGGGAGGACTTGCCTATGACAACCAGAACAATCTCTACATATTGAATGAAAACGCTATTCCCGAACAAATCGCAATGTATAGCGCTACAAACGAGTGGAGCTCTCTTTATTATTCAACTCTGCCAAGAGTTCCTGTACTCCGTGATATTGTTCTCACTAAAAACAAACAAAAATGGATAAACGCTCCCAGACCGTTGGCTAATCACCGGGGATTGTTTGTCATTGATGACAAAGGAACAATAGATACTTCCGACGATATTTCCTTGTTTTCGACTTCTTTCAAAGATCAAGACGGAGAAACTTTAGATATAGTCAATTTCAATTGCATTACAGAAGACCAGTCAGGTACAATCTGGGTTGGCACCAATATAGGTCCTATCATATTTCATAATCCTAAACAAATAACGACAAACGGGAAATTCGATACTTGTTCCAGGGCTAAGATTCCGAAAAATGACGGCACCGATAATGCCGATTATTTATTGAATGGAGTCCCCATCTCTGCCATTTCCGTCGACGGAGGAAACAGGAAATGGATAGGAACAGCCGGCGCCGGTCTTTTCCTGGTTACTCCCTCAGGAGATCAAGTAATCTCTAATTTCACAGCGGAAAACAGCCCTCTTTTATCCAATAACATCAAGACCGTCACGATAAACGATGAAAGTGGAGAGATTTTTATCGGGACAGACAAAGGTATTATATCGTACACGAATCTGGCAACAGAGGGAAAAAGCGATTATTCCAACGTATATGCATATCCGAATCCTGTGAAACCGGACTTTCTGGGCGATGTCGTAATCACCGGCCTAATGAAAGATTCTAATGTTAAGATTACTGATTTATCCGGCAATATCATATCTCAGGGCACTTCTGTTGGTGGTCAATTCAGTTGGGATTGCAAATATCAGGGAAAAAGGGTCAAAACAGGAGTGTACCTTGTTTTCGGAGCCAACAATGACGGGACGGAAGGTGTTGTCACCAAGATTGTCGTTGTCAGGTAATTCCGAGAATAAGGAGTAGATATTTATGGATATTCGTAGTTAAAAACAGAAACTCATAAGCCAGTCATAAAAAACTCCCAGGTTCATCATGCGAACCTGGGAGTTTTTTAATGTGATATTCAAGAAACTTTTTGCTCTCTCAAAATCCGGACAACCTCATCTACAGTTGTCAGATTGCGACCTATGATCACTCCTTGAGGATCAATCAACCAGTTTCCAAAACCATTTTCTATTCGAAATTGCTCGTAAATCTCCGAATATTTTCCTCTTGTATCATTAAACTGAGAAGAAACATCCGACAAGTCCGCCTGTATTGCCTGTTCATATACCGACTTCGTTTCATCAAATGAAATGGATATCATTTTGAAATGTTCCAAATCCAATCGGGATATCTTGTTAGTCAGCAAAGCATTTTGTTTGCGGGACTCCGCATCATAAGCTGCCCAAAACTGCAACAATACATATTCATCTCCATCCTTAAGATCTACTCCCTGCAAGTTTACTTCGGGAGCAAGGCATCCCTTTTTTATACCCTTGGTAAATGTACTTTCTTTTGTTCCCGATCCCATTAAAAAAGAGACTACAAGGAGAAAAAGAAATAATCTCACATACCTCATAAATATAAATTTTAAGTAAATACTTCATTTGCTTCTCTCAGCAAACGCCCTGATTTTCAGAGTCCTTTTGAAATGAAAAAATGAGTTTTCACATTCAAACATCCTGCAAAAGTACGGATTATTTCTTAATTAAAAAAAATATATGTAATTTTGTTTTGTTCTCTAACTTAATAAATTAAAGATAACGACATGATTAACAATAAAATAATCAGAATTATCGCACTCATACTGTGTCTGGCTCCATCAACGAACTATGCTCAGGAAGCATCACAGAAGCCAATTATTCCTACGGAAAATGGTAAAGTTATTTTTACATCAACTTATGTGACTCCATTAGGAAAACAGGAAATACATGATCGATTAAGTACATGGCTAAGTTCCGATCCATCAACCATCATCAATTCGGATGACACTACAGGAATGCTCATCAGCCGGTCTCTTGAATATCTTGAAATCGAAAAAAAAGACTGGTCTATCTTTTCCATGTATATGAGATATACCTTAGTTTTAGAGTACAAAGATCAGTTTTGCAAGGCCAGTATCAGACAAATCCAATATTACGAACCTGAAGACATTGAAAAAAAAGTTTACAACTCCAACACAACATCTTATTCTGCCGAATTTATCCTGATTGAAAAAAAATACAAACTGGCATTCGTAAAAAATGCAGCAGATAAAATAGCAGAGCATACTGTGCGCAGAATAAACGAGATATTCAGTACGGTTCCACTTCCCAAAAAGGAAGAAACAAGGAATAATTAATCTTGATAGAGTTA
>JAVBSK010000378.1:0-2706 GCA_031556755.1 Bacteroidales bacterium
AAACGAGTCAATACATTTTGTATAAAAATAAATCAAGGAAAATAACGCTCGTTTACCTGGAAGGTAAATTTCCACCCCGGGACTTAGAGAAAGAATTAGACAAACTGAAAGATCTTTTCATCTACATCAATGATAAAAGAATCAAATTACAATAACAAAAAGAGTATCCATACAAAAATATAGAATTTAAAAATCATGAAACACATTATTTCAATTTTTATACTCGTATCATTTTCTTCTTTATCGGCGAAAGAGGTTTTCGAAATCAGAGACAGCGCTTATGTGTCGGAAGAAAGAGTTGTCGCTACTAGCGGTTCGGGAAATGCAAGCATCACGAATACAGAGACAATTACAGGAAATAACGATGATAGAACCGAAAGCAAAAAAAGCAATATTGTTTATGACGGTTCATCATACAGTCTGATCTTCTCCTGGAAAAAGAAAAAACATATGGATCCGCATTGGGACGGAATAGGAATGGCTTTTATCGGACTGGACGGATTACAAGGCGCCGATTTAATCAGGAGTGCATCTTATAGTTTCATATTGAACATGATGAATTATTATGTTCCGCTGGACAGAAATCACTGGATATTATTCACCGGACTCGGTATTGATTGGTCAAGATATCATTTTGAAGGAGACGTCGGCCTGACCGAAATCAACGGTATCACACAATTTCAACCGGCGCCGGAAGGCTTTCATTATAATTCCAGTAAATTACTGACCTATTATTTCACGTTTCCACTGATGTTGGAATACCAAACCAGGATAAATGGAAAAAATTTTTTTATTTCCGGAGGAGCTGTCGGATATGTGAAATGCTACTCAAAGTCCCAGGTTGAACTCAATCTGGGTAAAAAGTCCCAGGTAGATAAAGGCCGTGATTTAAATATACTTCCCGTCAATGCACGACTCATGTTACAAATAGGAATGGGATCAGTTTGTTTCTTCGGATACTATTCACCATATTCCCTTTTCGAAAAAAACAAAGGGCCTGAAGTTTTTCCTTTTGGAATCGGACTGAGATTAGGAGGCGATTGAAAATATTAAAAACTATTCATCGATAATCATACCGCTGCCGATACAGATTTTGCAGTCTTTATCATAAACGACTCCGAATTGACCGGCAGCGATACCTTGTATCTTTTCTGCAGATTCAATCCTGTAAATATCACCTATCCTGCGGATTTTTCCGGAAGTAAAATCCGGGGTATGACGGATTTTGAAGGAGATTTCTTTTTCTCCTTCAAATGCCCCCCAGATATCTCCGGTGATAAAATCAAAGCCCTGCAAATTAATTGTCTTTCCATATTGGGTTTCCGGATCATATCCATTGGATACATAAATAATATTTCTCCGTATATCTTTCCGGATAACAAACCAGGGACCTCCGCTCAATCCCAGGCCCTTGCGTTGTCCGATCGTATGAAACCAGTAACCCTTGTGTTTTCCTATAACATTTCCGGTCTCAAGCTCCACGATTTTACCGGGTCTCTCACCCAGGTATCTTTTAATAAAATCGTTATAGTTGATTTTGCCCAGAAAGCAAATTCCCTGACTGTCTTTACGTTGCGCACTCGGAAGTCCTTCTCGGACGGCAATTGCGCGAACTTCTGATTTTTGTAGTTGTCCAATCGGGAACATCAATTTAGCAACCTGAAGATAACTGACCTGTCCGAGGAAATAGGTCTGGTCTTTGACCCTGTCAGCCGCAGTAGACAACCATACCTTTCCATCCATCTCGGTCGTTGTGGCATAATGTCCGGTAGCTATTTTATCGAATTCATGCCCCCATTTCTGTTCAAAACATCCAAATTTTATCAATTTATTACACATCATATCCGGATTGGGAGTCAATCCTCTTTTTACGGCGTCAATCGTATAATTGACAACATTTTCCCAATATTCCTCATGCAAAGAAACCACCTCCATTTTACATCCGTATTTTTTGGCGATGTAAGTCGTAATCTCTATATCTTCCTCAGAAGGACAATCTATGTATCCGTCTTTGTCCTCCATCCCGATCCGGATATAAAAAATAGTCGGATCATATCCGGCCTCTTTCAACTGATGGACAACAACCGAACTATCTACTCCTCCTGAAACCAAAGCTGCAATTTTCATCTCGAATCATACTGTTTTAAGCCGACAAAAATACTATATTTTTATCCTATTATAAACTCTTTCAAAATATTATGGTAATTTTGTCTTTGCTAATGTTAATACATAATAACTCCTTTCAAATGGAAAATAATTTAATGGAACTGGAAGAGCGGATCGTAAAAATGCTCAAAACCGTATATGACCCTGAAATCCCTGTCAATGTATATGACCTCGGACTGATATATGACGTTGATATCGATGAAGAAAATAATGTCTTCATAAAAATGACTTTAACAGCCCCGGCCTGTCCCGCCGCAGATTTCATCATGGAAGATGTCAAAATGAAAGTGGAATCTGTTGAAGGTATTAAATCCGTAGATGTCAATCTGGTCTTCGAACCGGAATGGGATAAAGACATGATGAGCGAAGAAGCCAAATTAGAATTGGGTTTCTTATAAAATAATCCGATGAATAATCGCACAAAAACATATTTCGCTTCCGACGCCCACCTAGGATCGGATGTCTTCGAAAACCCGTTGGCTGTAGAAAAAAGATTTGTCAAATGGCTAGACAGCATCAAAGATGATGCCAGGGTGTTGT
>JAVBSK010000245.1:0-3776 GCA_031556755.1 Bacteroidales bacterium
TGATTATTCCACCGGAAAAGTGAAGAAACAATTGACCCACGGAGAATGGGTATTGAAAAGCGTGATTAGAGTCGATGAAAAAAAGAGACAAATCATCTTCAAGGCCTGTGGGATGGATGATAATGAAGATCCGTACCTGGAAAAATATTATATGCTCCAAATGAAAACTGGACAAATTACTCCTCTTACGCCCGAAAATGCCAATCACCAGGTAAAGTTCAATCACGATTACAGTTATATGGTGGATAGCTATTCCAGGGTTGATTTACCTCCGGTCAGCGTATTGCGTTCCGTTTCCAACGGAAAAATTCTGATGGAATTGGAAAGATCCGATATCAATGAAATGCTCCAGGCCGGTTGGCGTATGCCGGAAGTATTTTCCGCGAAAGGAAGAGACGGCAAAACCGACATCTGGGGAGTAATCATTCGTCCGACTGATTTTGACCCCAGCAAAAAATATCCGGTAGTAGAATACATCTATGCCGGCCCCCATGATTCTCACGCACCCAAATCGTTTGCCGTATCACACAGGACATCCGGACTATCCGAATTGGGATTTATCACCGTAATGATAGACGGAATGGGGACAGCCAACCGGTCTAAAGCATTTCACGATGTCTGTTGGAAAAATCTGAAAGATGCAGGATTTCCAGACAGAATCGCCTGGATAAAAGCCGCAGCCGCCCGATATCCGGAAATAGATCTAGAAAAAATCGGCATATATGGAGGTTCCGCAGGAGGACAAAGTTCCACGGGCGCCTTATTGTTTCATCCTGAATTTTATAAAGTAGCCGTATCAGCCTGCGGATGCCACGACAACAGGATGGATAAAATCTGGTGGAACGAGCAATGGATGGGATACCCCGTTGGAAAAGAATATGAAGATTGTTCAAATATTATCAATGCAAGTTTACTGCAAGGAAAACTGATGCTGATCCTGGGAGAATTGGATGACAATGTGGATCCATCTTCCACCCTCCAACTGGTGGATGCATTGATCAAATACAAAAAAGAATTCGAATTTGTCATGCTTCCCGGAGTCAAACATACGTTGGGAGAAAGTTACGGGGAGCGGAAAAGAAGAGATTTTTTTGTCAAGCATTTGTTGAACAAAGAAACTCCGGACTGGAACTGAACATAGATGGAATCGTTATTTCCAAAAATATTCCAATAACAAGTAGATTCGAAAGTAAGTTATTAAAGGCCAGCAGATAATGAATAGCAACCGGGAAATAGTACGTTGTTGTAACAGTCTGATAGAATGGATAGTAAACCCATAAAAATTTCAGGATTTTTTCAGTTTTTATCCGTATCTTTGGAAAAAACTGAAGAACCAAATCATAAAAATGAAAATCCTGATTGTTGAAGACGAACCCTTTCTGCGCGAAATCATGCAACGTTTCCTTGAAAAAGAACGTTATGTGACTGAAATTGCAGCGACATTTCGCGAAGCTGTTGAGAAAATATCTGTCTATGACTATGAATGCATTTTATTGGATATCATGTTACCTGACGGGAATGGTCTCACACTTTTACAGGAACTCAGAAAAATAAATAAACGACAGACCGTTATCATTATCTCTGCCAAAGACTCCGTAGACGATAAAATAACAGGACTGGAACTCGGCGCTGATGATTATCTGGTTAAACCATTTCACTTATCAGAACTGAACGCCCGAATCAGGAGTCTTATCCGCAGGAATCATTATCAAGGAGAAACATGCATCGAAGTTGGTAATGTCAGACTGATTCCCGATAAATTTGAGGTATATGTGAACCAATACATTCTTGAACTAAACAGAAAAGAATATGGTATTCTGCATTATTTTATCACCCGTCCTAATCGCCTGGTAGATAAATCCGCTCTGGCCGAAGCTGTATGGGGAGACCATATCGACCAGGTGGATAACTATGAGTTTATATACGCCCAGGTGAAAAATCTTCGCAAGAAAATGAATGAAGCCGAAGCAAATGTAGAAATCAAAGCAGTATATGGCTTCGGATATAAATTGACGGAAATATGAAATTAACCTACCGGATAACTTTTCGCATATCAATTGCCTTACTGTTGTTGATGGCTGTTTGGGCTAGTTTGTTCTACTTTATCATTCTAAGGGAAATCAACGACGAAACAGACGACTCCCTCGAAAATTATTCGGAATTTATCATTACCCGGGCATTGGCCGGAGAGATCTTACCCGATGCAGACAACGGAACCAACAACAGCTATCATATTACGAAAGTATCACCTGAATATACTGTAAAACAATCGGTTATACGATATTACGATGAAATGATTTATATCCATTCAAAGAGAGAAACCGAACCTGCCCGAATACTTAAGACAATTTTCAAAGACTCAGAAAACAAATACTATGAACTGACGGTTTCCATTCCAAGCATTGAAAAAGAAGACCTGAAAGAAGCCATTCTATATTGGATTATTTTCCTTTATTTAGCTCTGTTGATCGTTATTATCGGTCTGAACTGGTTGATACTGCAACGCAATTTCAAGCCTTTGTATAAACTATTGAATTGGTTAGATCAGTTCAAAGTCGAAGGAAAATTTACAGAACCAGATATAAGTACGCAAACGACCGAGTTCAGCAAGTTGAAAGACGCCATTATTCGTAGTGCACGACGGAATATTGAGATTTACGAACGGCAAAAAACATTTACAGGTAATGCCTCCCATGAATTACAAACTCCATTGGCCGTCTGCCTCAACCGGTTAGAACTGTTAACAGAAGATTCTCAACTAACTGAAAAACAGATGGAAGAAATCATGAAAACCAGGCAATCCCTTGACTATGCCGTCAAACTGAACAAAACCTTATTATTACTCACCAAAATAGATAACCACCAATTTCCTGATAAAAAAGAGATCGTAGTAAATGAACTGATAAGAAAACTGGCTGATGATTATTCGGAAGTATACATCAACCGACATATCTCATTATTCATACGCGAAGATAGTTCTCTGAAATTCAATATCAATCAAACCCTGGCATCTATACTGTTCGGAAACCTCCTGAAAAATGCATTCCTACACAATCATCCCAACGGAACCATTGATATAAATATCTCAGACAACAAAGTTTCAATAACCAATACGGGAACTTCAGGACCTCTGGATGCTAACGCTATTTTCGACCGTTTCTACCAGGGAGAAAAAAAAGAAGGCTCAACCGGACTGGGATTAACCCTCTGCCAATCGGTATGTAATATTTACGGATTCAATATTGATTACCATTACGCTGAAAAAAAACACATTTTTACACTTTTCTTTTCCTGATTTCAACTTCTTTTCAGTTTCATACCGGAACTTTGTTTCGTAAAACTAAAAAAACAATAAAGTCATGAAACATTTTCTTTTATTACTGACCGTCCTGATGATGACCGTCAGTACAACATGGGCAGATAATGACAAACCCATTCAAGTTGAACAACTACCGGCTGAAGCCAGACAATTGATTACAAAGTACTTTGCCAATACAAAAATTTCTTTTGCCAAAGTCGAAAAAGATTTCTTCAAAAAAAACTATGAGGTTATTTTTACCGACGGAAGTAAAATTGAATTTGACAGTAAAGGAAACTGGAAAGACATTGACTGTAAATTCACAGAAGTACCCCTGGAAATAGTCCCTCAACAGATTAAAGACTACATCTCCAAAAACTACAAAGAGATGAAAATTATGGAAATAGACCGTGACCGGAATGACTATGAAATCAAAATAAATAACGGACTTGAACTTAAATTCGATTTAAAATTCAAT
>JAVBSK010000384.1:0-7852 GCA_031556755.1 Bacteroidales bacterium
GGTACCGTTGATAACAATATCCAACCATCCGTCGTTGTTTAAATCTCCGAAAACGACAGATCCATTGCCCAATGGATTAAAGTCTCCGGTTCCCCCTAATAGATTTCCTGTTTTGTCGTGAGCTACTTTCTGCACGGTAAATGTTCCGTTACCATTGTTTTTATAAAGTTCGACAAAACGACCAGCATCATCTTTACCAATGAAAATGACATCGATCCATCCGTCTTTGTTATAATCTCCGGCAGAAAGATTTCTCATCATTTTGTTTTCGTTTTGAGCAGCTCTGAATCCAGCTCCGGTTACTTCTTCGAACTTGTATCCATTACTGATACCGCGATTTTTCATCAAGGTAGAATAATCGGAAACCGTCAAATCACCATCTTTTCCTCCCCTGATCAACAGGTCAAGATTCCCATCATTGTTGTAGTCAAAGAAAAGATAATTCGACCAGACATTGGTCGGGATGCCAGTATCTCCCTTATATAAAGGAGAATAAGTTCCATTACCATTGTTTTTGATCAAATTGGATTGAGCAATCCAAGGCATTGTCACAGGATTTTCATCAGTAGGCCAATTCCGGTCGGTCAAACCTCCGTAATAAGCATCTAAAAATCCGTCATTGTTGAAATCACCTATGACAGGGTGACTCTTCTGAGACCCAGGAAATAAATCCTGTACCGCCTCATCTTGCGAACCGACCCGGGTAAACGTAGCCGGAGTCTGCGCAGAAAGAGTGAAAGCAATTGCTGCAAAACATGCTGCAAATAGCATTCTTAACAAAAAGAAATTCTTTTTCATAAGCATAAATAAAGTAAAAAACTATTTTAAAATTCGCATAAAAACTCTACAAAGCTATAGCTCTGCAGGTATGATAAAAATGTATTACACTTCTTTAATCATGTAAAAAATAACGATGCGCGTTAATTTCTTGTTTTATCTTAATTATTTGATAAAAAACACTTTTACGTCTCTTCCTGGAACGGTAATCGATGAGCGTTGGTCGATATTTTCTCCATTCCACAATTCGTTAACCGTATATTTCCGATCAGGATTTAATCCTATTTTGTTTAATGGAATTTTAAAGTTCACCGGATTTTCACTATAATTGAAATATACATAATAAGTCCCTTTTTTATCTTTTCGCATGAACTGATTCTCCGATTTTTCTCCGTCTCCTTCAACCGGACGGAAAGAAATTCCGTTAGCTATCTCATTTATCTTTTTATTTGTAAAATATTTTTCAGCGCGTTCTTTTCCCTCTTCCGGTCCTTCCAGGCTGAAATCATCTCCGGCGATATACAAACCTGTCACGACAGCGGAAGTAATACGGGCTCTGTTTTCTCCTTCGGTAGCATCTTTTAACACGACATGGTCTGCATCATTGTATTGATACACTTTGTCTATCCACCAACCATAGGATAGGGCATTCATGGTATACTCGGTATCTTTGATTTTATTCCATGCATCGCAGGCAATGCGTCGTGACTGAGCATATTGGGCGGGGAAAATGGGAGAAATGGAGAGATTGATATACATATCTCCGAAATATTGATTCAATAATTTCATTCCGTAATTATAAGCCTGCATCCCTGTTTGAATCTCGGGACGATACCACTTGTCGCCTTCCATGGCGCCATGAGTCATAAAATCCATCTTGACATATTCAAAACCGCAACGACGGAACAATTCGGACGTTTTCTTCATCCGCAACTCGATGGCCGGATGCGTCGGATCAATGGCATAAGCGCCATCCAGGTTTTGAGGTTTACCATTGGCATACACATAAATATCTTTGTATTTATAATCTCTGGCATCATGTACGGTTGCTTCGGGATTTTTCCCCCAATCGGTAAAAGGAGTCCAATAAATACCTGCGACCTGTCCATTTTCCTCACATTTACGAACAAAGGCCTTCAATTCATCTTCAGAAAAACTATTCCAACCCGAATCCAGTCCAATATAAACGGTATTATCCTGATTGACAAATCCGTTGCTTTGCAGATTGTTCTTAAAAAAGTCTGAGACCTCCATTGCTTTTGGAAAGGTAAGTTTAAATTGGAGAACACCCCAACTATTCCAACCGAATGGAATAGCTTTGTTCCAGGCTTTGGGAGGAGCTATCACTGCATTGGCTTCTCCATATTGGTCCATTCCAGTCCTCCAATCATCAAAGAAACCTAATAATATCCGGGGAGATTTGATTTTATTTCCGGACAAGGCTCCGTGAGATTTGGAATCACGGGTCAATGAATCGGCAACTCCTCCGTAGCAAACCAAAGAGCCGATTTTATTCAATCCTCCTTTTTTCATTTCAATCGCAGTCTTCCAATTGTCATGTTCAATTGAACCTAGAATAACTCCGTTCCTGGTATCATTGTTGAATATCGCGGTAACTTCATAACTGGTCAACCGGTCGAAATTCAAGGGATGAGATTGATATCTTACCCAACAATCGGTGTCGAAAGGAATAAACAAAGCCCGGTTGGCGTCTCCATCCGATTCAGGCAAGAGCTTGTCCGTATTCACAGGAGCCATATAATCTACGGCAATTTTTTTGTCCGAGCTCTCCAACGAAAATTCAGTGAGGATATAATCTTTTTCCGGATAGGTGAAAATCGATTGAACCAATACTGGCAAATCTTCCCTGGTATAAGTAATTGTCACGGCTATTCCTTTTCCGAACGCATCTTTGATCTTGGCCTTTTTGATTGTTTTTTCCGGATAGTCTTTGGAGGATATTATTTTGCCATCCAATCGGTAAGAAACATATAAGCCGTCAAACACCGGCTTTGATTTTTTTTGTACGTTCACGGTCTTTGTCTGAGAATCATAACGAATCTCCCATCGATTGTTTTCCGAATACATTTTACCGGACAAACAGAAAAGAAAACACAACAACAACGTTCTCCTTATCAGCAGCTTCATGGTATCTTAATTAAAATCATTTATAGTTAAGTTACAAAGATATACATCCGGATGAACTATCAAAACAGCAATTGTTTCAAATAATGAAATTATTATCCATTTGCGACAATTGTATTATTTTTTGGTGTGTATCTTTGTATTTATCTACCTATCTTTGTATTTCATGGAAAACATTTTAATCAAGATAAAAATGAGGCGGCTTTTTATATTCTTCTCTATTTGGATGAGTTGTTTCCTCTGTCTGGCCGAAACAAATGAAAATAATAATTATTATTTCTCAAAAATCAATGGCGAATCCGGTTTATCACAAAATAATGTAAAGTCAATTATTCAGGACAGTTATGGTTTCATGTGGTTTGGCACTCGTAATCGCTTGAATCGTTACGACGGTACTTCTATGAAAATATTCGATTGCTATGATCATGTGTTGAAAAAAGGCAACAACAATATAGCCATCTTATTTGAAGACAAAAATAAGAACCTTTGGATTGGAACAGATAAAGGTATATTCATATTCGATCCTGTATATGAAAAATTCAGTTTTTTCAACGACAGTACTTCCAGTAAGATAAAAATTACAGACTGGGTGGCTGATATCCGCTCCGATTCAGAAGATAATATATGGATTATTATTCCCAATCAAGGCTTATTCCGTTACCATACTTCGTCCAGGAAATTAATGTTTTACAGCATCGGAAATACAAAATTACCTGACCAGGGAAATCCTCAATGTATTTGTATCGAACAAAACGGAATGGTTTGGGTGGGGACAAACGGAGGAGGCGTATACCTTTACAATAAAAGCTCAGATTCTTTCACGCAATATTTAGGAGATAATAACGGAAGTACTTTAAAAGATGAAAATATTTATACCATGTGCGACTCCGGAGAAGAGCTTGTCATCGGCATACACGAAGGTAAACTGAGAAAACTAAATAAGAGGAAAAATACCCTTTCGGATGTAGACGCCCCAGAAGTACATTTCAAGATCATACGGCATGTGGTTAAGATAAATGACGAACTCTGGGTCGGTACCCAGGGAGGATTATTTGTCATCAACGAACTCAGGAAGACCGTAAAGCATATCCATGAAGATCCGATGGATCCGCATTCGCTGTCCGACAATGTCATTGAGCAGATTTATAAGGACAAAGAAAACGGAGTCTGGTTAGGGACGCGTTTCGGTGGGGTTAATTATCTGCCCAACAGAGGAACAAAATTTGAACGATTTGTACCATTGAGTACAAATAATTCAATCAGCGGCAAACGCATCCGGGAATTGAAAGAAGATTCAAAAGGAAATATCTGGATTGCAACGGATGATGCCGGACTGAATATTTATAATCCGCAAACCGGTTTCTTCAAAAGAATCGGCAAAGAAGACGGTTTATCTCTCAATAATAACAACATCATTCTGGGGATGTTACTGGAAAATGACAGGGCTTGGATCGGTCTCTTCAAAAATGGCCTCGACATCATCAAACTTCCCGGATTCAGCATCCGGCACTATTCCGGAAAAGAATTGAATCTCAACGAAGCAAGTATATACGCCATTATGGAAGACCGTTACGGAAAAATATGGATAGGAAACGGCTGGGGCATTTTTGTCGGAAACAAAGACAAAATGGAGTTCAGACAAATCGACAAGTTCGGACTCAATTATATCCACGACATTATGGAAGACTCCGAAGGTTATATCTGGGTGGCTTCTCTGGGAGGCGGTCTTTTCAAATACGATCAGAAAAACGATCAGGTTATCCATTATCTGAATAATGTGAACGACAGCACTTCTTTGAGTTCCAACTCAATCAGCAGTATAACGGAAACCAGCACCGGGGAGATCTGGCTTTCTACCGACCGGGGAGGCATTTGTTGTTACAATAAAGAGCATGACAATTTCACATCTTATTCAATAAAAAACGGTTTTCCGGATGATGTTGCATACAAAATACTGGAAGATAAAGAGCAGAATCTTTGGTTTGGCACAAATAAGGGTTTAGTAAAATTCAACCCTCAAACAAAAGCCATTAAAATCTTTACACAAAACGAAGGATTACCCGGCAATCAGTTCAATTATATGTCTGCATTAGCAAGCAGCACTGGTAAATTTTATTTCGGGGGATTAAAAGGCTTGGTCGCTTTCGATCCTTATCAATTCAGGGAAAATACATTCATCCCTCCGGTTTACATTACCAAACTGACCATTTTCAACGAGGAAATCAATTTGAATGCAGAGAACAGTCCCCTGAAAAAGAGTATCCTTCATACTAAAAAAATCATACTGAATCACGACCAGTCCTACATAGGCTTCGATTTTGTAGCCCTTAGCTATATCGAGCCCATCGCCAATAAATATGCCTATAAAATGGAAAACATTGATAAAGACTGGATTTATACAAATAACAACCACAGCGTATCATACGCCAAACTTCCTCCCGGTAAATACATTTTTCATGTAAAGGGGACCAATAATGACGGCGTTTGGAACGAAACGGGAACCTCTATTGAGTTGGAAATATTACCTCCCTGGTGGCAATCAGGAATCGCAACAATTATATACTCTCTCCTATTCATTTCTTTCATATACTACTGCATTTACTATTTTAAAAAGAGAACAGAAAGACGGCATGTGGAAAAACAAAAATTATATGAAACTGAAAAGGAAAAAGAATTATATAGCTCCAAAGTGGAATTCTTCACTAATATTGCACATGAAATCAGAACTCCGGTCACGTTGATCAATGGGCCTTTGGAAGCTTTGATGGACATCGAATTCGAAGATCCGGAAGTTAGGAAGAGTCTGTCAATCATGAGCAAAAATACATCCGAATTACTGAACCTGATCAACCAGTTACTCGATTTCCGCAAAGTCGACAGCAACAAGTTCCTGGTAAATATATCCAACACGAACATTACCAGACTTTTAAAGGATGTCTATTCTCGTTTTGAGCTTTCGGCATTTCACCAGAAGCGAACCATCACATTGCTTCTTCCTCCTCAGGAGGTTTATGCCGCCGTGGACAAAGAAGCTCTCATGAAGATCTTGAATAATTTATTGTCCAATGCATTGAAATACTCAGAACAATGTATTGAAGTCGAATTATTAATCGAAGAACATCATCTTCTTATTCTGGTTAAGAATGACGGAGAGCTGATTCCCCAGGAATTAAGCAAGAAAATTTTCGACCCGTTCTACCAACTCAAGAAAGACCAGAACAACACGTCAAGCTCCGGAATCGGATTATCCCTGGCCAAATCCCTGGCCGAATTGCATCACGGAGATTTGTATTTCGAAGAAAAAGATAAAATGAACGTTTTCATCGTTAAATTACCATTAGAATCATCCGAATCCATCGTTGTCGAAAAAGAGAAAATTCCGGACAATGAGTACATTCTCGAAGATCATGACGATAAAGGAGAAAAACATCATGCAGAAGTCATCCTGGTGGTTGAAGACAACCTTGAAATGTTGAAGTTCATTTCCGGAAAGTTACAGAAACAGTTCGCCGTCGAAAAAGCGACAAACGGAGAGGAAGCGTTAAAAATCCTGGAAGAAAAAAATATCAATCTTGTCCTGAGTGACGTGATGATGCCTCGTATGGATGGATTTGAGCTTTGTAAACAGATAAAAGCCAATCTGGAATACAGTCACGTTCCTGTCGTATTACTTACGGCCAAGAATGATCTGGAAAGCAAAATACGCGGATTGGAAATGGGGGCCGACGCTTATGTGGAAAAGCCATTCTCCATGGGACACCTCATTATACAGTTAACTACTTTACTGAACAACAGAAAACGTGAAAAAGAAGCGTTTATGCGTAAACCGTTCCTCCCGATTCAAAATATCGGGATGAATAAAGCTGATGAACAATTCGTTCAGAAAGTCATGGATATCATACAGGAAAACATTACTGACTCGAATTTCAACGTGGAAAGGTTGGCGGAATCCGTCTACATGAGTCGCTCCAGTTTGCACCGGAAAATCAAAGCGCTGACGGAATTGACTCCTATTGATTTCATCCGGTTGGTACGGCTGAAAAAAGCGGCCGAATTAATTCAAAGCGGACAATATCGCATCGGAGAAGTCTGTTATCTGGTCGGTATCAATTCGTCTTCCTACTTCATTAAATTATTCCAGAAACAGTTCGGAATGACTCCGAAAGAGTTCGAGAGACAACAATCATAGGAAAAAATCAGGAATTCAGGACAAGAGTCCGAATTTATACCTGATATGATAGACTTGTTCCTTTTTTGCAGGGAGTAAAACGGACGGAAAGTGGCTGTGATTGGGAGCATCCGGATAAAGCTGGGCTTCAAGGCATAATCCGCCAAATGGCTTAAAGGGGTCTGACAGGTAATCGCCCGTATAAAACAAAACGCCGGGCATATCGGAATAAACATCCAAGATTCGTCCGGAAGAACAATCTCTTAAAGAAGCCAACAAATCGGGGACTTCCTGATTTGTTTCTTTTCCAATAAAAAAAGTATTGTATCCCTTCAGGATTTCTTTTTTGAGTGGTATTAATTCATTGATTTTTCGATATTCCGAGAAGTCAAAGGAAGAATCAAGAATCGGTAATATATTTCCGGTGGGAAGAAATTGATTGTTTGCTTCGAGATATTTTTCAGCAAATACTTTTAGTTCAAAGTCAAGCGGATTGGCTTTGCCTGCCGATAAATCAAAATAGGCATGATTTGTCGGATTGAATATGGTTTCTTTATCAGCAATGGCTTTATATTCAATAAGCAGTTCATTGTCGTTCGAAAAAGAATAAGAAACATCCAGCCGAAGATTGCCCGGAAATCCGCCTTCTCCGTCTTCGCTTTCATAAGAAAAAATCACTTGATCGTTTTGAATCTCATAATCAAAGATTTTGGCATTGAATCCATGGAAGCCTCCATGATTAGAGTTGTTTCCATCATTTTT
>JAVBSK010000385.1:0-7994 GCA_031556755.1 Bacteroidales bacterium
ATATCAACAATTACTATGATGTTCAATTGAAATATGCCCGGTTGAAAGAAACCGGAATCGAAGAAGCAAAAATTGAATATGGTAGAATTGTTCAAAGTTCAGATTACGACAATTACCGTTTCATTCAGTTGGATCTGGAAAATCGCACAGCTTTAGGGTCATTATTTACAGAAGAAAAATTCGACATCGTTTGCAATCTCGCGGCGCAAGCCGGAGTCCGTCATTCCATAGAAAATCCATACGCCTACATTGAAAGCAACATTATGGGATTTATCAACATCCTCGAATGTTGTCGCCATAATCAAATCAAGCATCTGGTATACGCCAGTTCCAGCAGCGTTTACGGGAATAACAAAAAGGTGCCTTTTTCTGAAGAAGACAGGGTGGATTATCCCATCAGTTTATACGCCGCCACAAAAAAAGCCGATGAACTAATTGCTCATACTTACAGTCATTTATATCAATTACCGACTTCAGGCTTACGCTTTTTTACCGTTTACGGGCCCTGGGGACGACCGGATATGGCTCCTATGCTTTTTGCAAAAGCCATCATGAACGGAGAACCTATCAAAGTTTTCAATCATGGTGATTTAAGCCGTGATTTTACATATATTGACGACATCATTGACGGCATTGTGCGTGTGATAAATAACATCCCTACCTCGGAAGAAGAACATCCTTATTACAGATTACTTAACATCGGCAACTCCCAACCCGTGCAATTGATGGATTTTATCCGGTTATTGGAAGCTGCGATGGGCAAAAAAGCCATTTTAGAAATGTATTCCATGCAACAGGGTGATGTAAAAATGACGTACGCCGATATTTCCATATTGGAAAAAGTGACACATTACAAGCCTAATACTTCTTTATCCGAAGGAATAAAACATTTTACCCACTGGTATAAGAATTACAATACAGTGTCAATCGAAAATTTCAATGATGAAATTTGAAAATACGACTGAATGGAATCATTAAAAACAAAAACGATCAAAGGAGTAAGTTGGAGCGCGATTGATAATATCGCCAGCGCCGGAATTACCTTCTTGGTTGGTCTTGTATTAGCCCGTTTGTTGAGCCCTTCCGAATTTGGGATACTGGGAATGATTACCATTTTCATCGCTATTTCCAACTCCATTATCGACAGCGGCTTTTCCAACGCCCTGATTCGTAAAACAAATGCAAGAAGAATTGATTATAACACAGTATTTCTTTTCAATCTATTTTTAAGCCTTGTTCTTTATGCTGTTTTATTTCTGTGTTCTCCTTTTATCAGTAAGTTTTTTAATGAACCCAAGTTAATTGCAATAACCCGGATATTGGGAATCACATTAATTATAAACGCTATAAGCATCATACAAAGAACATTACTTGTAAAAAAAATAGATTTCAAAACCCAGACAAAAATTTCATTGATTTCCTCCATCGGCAGTGGCGTTGTTGGTATCGGAATGGCTTATTCCGGTTTTGGAGTCTGGAGTCTGGTTGGACAACAATTGTCAAGACAAACGCTCAACTCTTTATTTTTATGGATATTCAGCAAATGGCGACCTGTTTTTGAATTTTCTACACAAAGCTTTAAAGAATTATTCGGATTCGGTTCAAAGCTTTTACTCTCAGGACTGATTGATACCATATATAATAATATTTACTACTTGATTATCGGGCGCTTTTATTCTTCCTTTCAATTAGGACAATACACTCGCGCCGAACAATTTAAAAATGTATTTACATCCAATTTAACAGGAGTTATTCAACGTGTCAGTTATCCTGTTTTGAGTAGCATTCAGGAAGAACCGGAACGCCTCAAACAAGCTTACAGGAAAGTCATCAAAACAACAGTACTTATTTCTTTTTTCTGTATGTTAAGCCTTGCAGCAGTGGCGAAACCCTTGATTCTTTTGCTGATCGGTGAAAAATGGTTGGAATCTGTTTATTACTTGCAAATCATTTGCTTTGCAGGAATGCTTTATCCGCTTCATGCCATCAATCTCAACATTCTACAAGTGAAAGGACGTTCGGATTTATTCCTGAAATTAGAAATAATAAAAAAATGTATTGGAATTATACCCATTCTTTTAGGTATATTTTATGGCATTGAATATATGCTTTGGGGTAGTGTATTCATTTCATTTCTTTCTTACTTTCTCAATAGTTATTATTCTTCCGGATTAATCAATTATCCGACAGGAGAACAGATTAAAGATATTTTACCAATATCCGCAGTTTCAATTCTTGTCTCATTCTCAATGTGGAACATCACGCTGCTTCATTGGCCGAATTGGATAACGCTTCTACTGCAATGCTGTCTCGGTATCACATTGTTAACATTCATTTATGAATTGATGAAATTACCGGAATATCTGGAATTAAAATCAATTGTAACATCCGGTATAAACAAAATACAAGTAAAAAATGGAAGCAGATAATATAATTACCGTCACCTCTCCCCTACTTCCGCCTTTGGAAGAATTTTATCCCTATCTGAAAGATATTTGGAGAAGGAAATGGTTGACTAATAACGGACATTATCATAAAGCTTTAGAAAAAGCGCTGTGTGAATATTTAGGAGTGGAGTATTTGAGTTTATTTACCAACGGAACGATTCCGTTGATAACCGCCCTTCAGGCGTTACGCATTACGGGTGAAGTAATCACCACTCCTTTTAGTTTCGTAGCTACTACCCATTCTTTGTGGTGGAATGAAATCAAACCCGTTTTTGTGGACATTGATCCGGTAACTTGCAACATCGATCCCGATAAAATAGAAGCTGCCATCACAGCACGCACCACCGCTATCATGCCCGTGCATGTTTACGGTTATCCTTGTGAAACAAAGCGAATTCAAGATATTGCCGATAAATACGGATTAAAAGTTATTTACGACGCCGCTCATACTTTTGGTGTCACCGTAAACGGAGAAAGCATTTTGAACGCAGGAGATATGAGTACGTTAAGTTTTCATGCGACCAAGACATACAACACCATAGAAGGTGGAGCATTGATTTGCAAAGATGCAAAGACCAAACAACGGATTGATTATTTGAAAAATTTCGGCTTTGCCGGAGAAACCAGTGTTGTCGCTCCGGGAATCAATGGAAAAATAGATGAAGTACGTTCTGCCTACGGACTCTTGGCTTTGAAATACCTGGATGCCGCCATTGAATCCCGTAAGCAGGCTGCCATTATTTACAGGGAAGCTATGAAAAATGTAGAAGGAATCAGCTTTATGGAAGATCTGTCTGGTGTAAAACACAACTATTCCTACTTCCCCATTTTTGTGGACAAGGAAAAATACGGTATGACCCGCGACGAACTTTACTTCAAAATGAAAGAACAGAACGTATTGGGACGCCGGTATTTCTATCCGCTCATCAGCGAATTTTCCACTTACAGAGGTTTGGAATCTGCTAAACCGGAAAATCTTCCGGTAGCCAATAGAATAGCCGACAGCGTGATTTGCCTGCCGATACATCATGAATTGGAGGAAAAAAATCTGCAAAGAATTATAAACATTATTGTAAAGGCCTGAAAGATGAAATTAGGAATCATGCAGCCCTATTTTTTGCCTTATATCGGTTATTTTCAACTGATTAATGCAGTGGATAAATATGTCATATACGATGATGTAAACTTCATAAAGAGAGGATGGATTAACAGGAACCGGCTTTTGTTGAATGAGAATGATTTCTTGTTTACACTGATTCTGGAAAAAGCCAGCCAGAATAAATTGATTCATCAGATCAATGTGGCGAATGACCAGTCGAAAATATTGAAGACTATTGAAACCGCTTATAAAAAAGCTCCATTCTTTGCAAATATATTTCCGTTAATCGAATCCATTATCATTTACCCCGATAAGAATTTAGCGCAATATACAGGTAATAGTCTCATTCAATTATCTAATTATTTAGACATCAATACCGAGTTTATTTACTCTTCACATATCAATAAAAACTACAGCCTGAAAGCTCAGGAAAAAATACTGCATATCTGCAAGTCATTTGATGCAACAGAGTATATTAATGCCATAGGAGGACAAGAATTATATTCCAAAGATTCATTTAAAAACAATGGAATCAGATTAAAATTCTTACAGTCAAATCCAATAGAATATAAACAGTTCAACAATGAATTTATTCCCTCTTTATCCATTTTAGACGTGATGATGTTCAATTCAAAAGAAGAGATAAATCTGTTGTTGCAACAATATGAATTAGTGTAATAACAATTTATTCAGGGATTTAGAGGATATGAAAAATGGTTTTACAATCAATATGGCTACATTACCGGAAATACAATCTCACTTTTCATTGTGTTCTGAATCCTTCATTAAACACATCAATAAAAGGATTCTTCTTAACGAATACATTCTAAAAATTTTTGAGTATGCAACATTATATGAATATTGGAACGAAAGTGAATTAGTCGGATTGGCAGCAATCTATCAAAACAGGGGGATTCAAGAACCTGCATACCTGACGACTATTTCCGTCATAGAACAATTTCAACAGAAAGGAATTGCAGCCAGGTTGTTGGATTGTGCAATTAAGCGATTAAAGAATGCCGGCTTTTTATCGCTTCACTTAGAAGTAAAAAGGGATAATGACATAGCTATCAATTTATACAAGAGATTTGGTTTCGAGTTTTTATCCGAAAAAACACCGGAAACAATATTAATGAAATTATTAATAAATAATTACGGGAATACAAAATGACAAATACATTAGTCAGCATTTGCTGTACGGCCTATAATCATGAACCCTACATTCGTCAATGTCTGGATGGATTTGTGATGCAAAAAACAGATTTTGTATTTGAAGTTCTCGTTCATGATGACGCATCTACCGACAATACAGCTAATATCATCCGTGAATATGAACAAAAATATCCGGATATTATCAAACCTGTTTATCAAACAGAAAATCAATATTCAAAAGGTGTAAGAATCCATGATATTTATTTTTACCCTCAGGCAAAAGGAAAATATATAGCCCTTTGTGAAGGCGATGACTATTGGACAGATCCTTCTAAATTGCAAAAACAAATTGATTTTTTGGAAGCAAATCCGGAGTATGGAATGTGTTACACTCAAAGTTTAAACTATTATGAAGAAGAAAAAAAAATGACATGTAAACCTTGGGGAGGACCGAACGAAACCATATATGAATTTATAAAGTCCAATACGGTACCTACACTGACCGCTGTATTGCACTTGGAATTAATCAATAAGTATCATCAAAAAATCCCTTTAGAATCAAAAAAATGGTCGATGGGAGATTATCCGATGTGGTTGTGGTTTTCTTATAACAGTAAAATTAAATTCATCAATCAACCAACAGGAGTCTATAGAATACTCAAAGATTCTGCAAGTCACCCTCTGGCGTTAGACAAAAAAATAAAATTTATAAAAGACTTCATCGATATAAAGAGATTTTTCATAGAGCAATATCAATTAAATATTCCCAAAGAACATTTGACTTCGCTGGAAAATTCTCTTATTCTGAGAGCATTGGCACTAAGAGGAGAAACCGGTAAGTTTACAAAACTCTGGTTCGATTTAATAAAAAACACTCCCAAATATATCGTTAAAGGGAGTTATAATAAATCAATCATACTATTCATTTGGGTGAAATTAAAAAATAGATGGAAGAAAAATTAAAATGATTTACTTTATTATTTTATTTTATATTCTTTTTCTTTCCTATATTTATGATTTAAGGGGATATAAAAAACAGAGAAAATTCTGGTACAATGCAACTTTAATAATTCTGATTATTTTATCGGGATTGCGTTACCGGCTTGGTATAGATACCAGCCGGTATATGAATTTCTTTGATTCCATACCAACCTTATTTTCAACCCAATGGTCCACATTTGAATCAAGGTTTGACCCATTGTTCTTAATATTCGTTTCTTTAGCCAAAACAATATCTTCCGAATTTTATGTATTCCAGTTTATACATGCCATATTCGTAAATACAGTGTTTTTTCTTTTCATAAAACGCTATACAAAAAATATATTTATGGCTGTCTTCTTTTATTTTATACAGAGTTATATCAATTTTAATTTTGAAGTATTAAGAGAATCTATGGCTGTAGCATTCTTTTTATTATCTACTCCTTACTTAATTAACAAAAAATGGATAAGATATTATTTGTTTATCATAATGGCATTTTTGTCACACTCTTCAGCTTTTTTTCTTTTTATATTTCCTTTGTTTAGAAATATAAAATTAAACCGGAAACAAATCTGGTTATTGATACCAACAGCCTTTTTATTGAGCGCCATCATTCAGCAATACATGGGAGACACATTGAATTACCTGAGCATTTTTACCAGTCTGGAAGAAAAGATTCAACGATATGAAGATACCAGATTAATGGGACAAATATTTAATTTGAATGGAATTATAATGACTTTGTTATGTTTAGCTATTTATCCATTGTTCTCTTTCAATATCGTAAAGAAGTATAACATTCAAAGCCAACAATTTTTTCCTTACTGCATTGCTTATATATTTGTTGGAATATTTACAATTGGCATTACACTCTTCTACAGGATTCAAAATTATTTTGTTTTCTATGTCCTGATATTATATGCTGACTCTTTTGTTGCCATCTATAAGAAAAAAGGGGGGTTAAAAACAAAAAGATCCTTTGCTATTGCATGTTTAATATTCCTGCCATTTTTTTATTTCCGAATCAATTCCTATTTGGTAAGTGATAATGATTCTAAAATACCGGTTTATTATCGCTATTATCCATATAACACAATTCTTGACGAAGAAAAAAGCAGTGAACGGGAAAAGCTATATAAATATTATTAATTCCTTATGATATGAAACGAGTAATAGTTTTGATGTCTACTTATAATGGAGAAAAATATCTAAAAGAACAATTAGATAGTATCATTGCCCAGGAAAAAGTAGAAACAGAAATTCTTGTCAGAGACGATGGCTCTACTGATTGGACACAACATATACTGAACGAATATCAACAAAAAGGCTTGCTGACATGGTATCGGGGAAGAAATTTAGGACCCGCAAAAAGTTTTATGGACTTATTGAATCACGCTCCTCATGCTGATTATTATGCTTTTTCTGATCAGGATGATGTCTGGATGAAAGAAAAACTTTTTGTTGCAACCTCTTTTTTATCATCCAATGAATATAAATACAGTATGTATATATCAGAAACACAAATGGTTGATGAATTATTAAATCCTATAAAAAAGAAAAAACATCCCTTCACTTTTACTTTTGGTGAATCTCTCATAACTAATCCGGCAATAGGATGTACAATGGTTATTAATAAGCAATTGAAAGATAAAGTACTTACATATAATCCTCATTATCTACACATGCACGATTTGTGGATTTATAAAATTTGCTTGTTTTTAAATGGATTTTTATACTATGATCCCAATCCATACATAAACTACAGACAACACCGAAAGAATCTTGTTGGGGGTAAAAGATCTTTTAAAGATAAGTTCAAAAGAAGAGTAAAAAATTTGCTGAATATTGAAAAAATAAAACCTCGATACGAAACAGCAAAGGAGCTTTATAAAGGATTTAATATGGAAATGGATATAGAAAAGGTGAATCTTCTCAAGTTGATTGTTGGCTATAAAAAAAATTTCCGGAATAAAATTAAAATTATTACGGACAAAAACTTGAAAATAAAATCTCCCTCTACAAAATTCACTTTTGTTATAGCTATTCTTATTCATAAATTCTAACATGTTAAGCTTTTAAGAAAAAACAATTGAGATGAATCGCACTTTTGCAATTATTGTAATCTATAATGCTGATATTGAAGTTCTTGAAAAACAATATTTATCATTAAAAGATCAAATACAAAATATTATATATATTGATAATGGTTCTGAAAACTTTAATCAATTGAAAAATTTTACTGAAAATTTACCAAGTTCAGTATATTTTATTTACAATTCAGAAAATAAAGGTTTAGGATATGCACAAAACTATG
>JAVBSK010000268.1:0-7406 GCA_031556755.1 Bacteroidales bacterium
CATGCCAAAAGCATCCTTCAGGGATATCAGGCTGAACGGAAAAATGGAGACGAAA
This sequence comes from Bacteroidales bacterium, assembly GCA_031556755.1. Taxonomy (GTDB): domain Bacteria; phylum Bacteroidota; class Bacteroidia; order Bacteroidales; family Azobacteroidaceae; genus JAIRVZ01. The sequence goes on from JAVBSK010000268.1 coordinate 56, forward strand.
CATACATGAAAATTTGATATTTTCACGGCACCAGACACTTGAATGTATATTGTTGTGCATTATGATCGGTAACTACAACAATATAAACACCGCTACGGACTTCGTACGTAAAATCCGTTATATAAGTCCGTTCTGTTATAATCGTTCCACAGACATCCGCAATTTGAACACGACACGCTTCCGAACCGGATTGATTGTTTAGGAATATTCTGTTTTTATCCGTCGTCAGGCTGATTTTAGGCACTACAGGCAACTCCCTGTTTGTTGGGGTATAAGTTAGTTTCTTGTCCATCCAATCTAAACGATTAGCCACATAATTTCTGACATTACCGACTTCCGCCTGATAACTTCCCCAGACCACGGGATTCTGATGTACAGACAGGTTCATAATCGGCCAACGTTTGAAATTGAGAGCTTGTGATTGATTCAACAGTTCGGCATTGTCATCCACAATTTTCAATAATGTATCTTTGGATATGATTTTCCTATCCCTGTAATAGGAATAGATTTCCTTCAGCCTTAAAAGCATTTTCTCATCGGACATAATCCTTCTCACGAATTCCCTTGTACTTCCAGCGGCGCTACTTCCTCCTGAAAAGCACAGCCATTCATTGCTCTGATTAGCTTTGGTATTAATAGGATATGTCCGGTTATCATTGTCAAATCCTAAATCAAAATCCCAGACCGGCCCCAAATAAAACTTGTCATCAGTGCGACTTTTCCACATTCTCACACTCCAATAAGTATCAGTATTTCCGCTGAACTCTCCTACTAAGAAATGACGAATAAAACTCTCTTCATCCAGATATTTTCTGAATCCGTATTGAGCATCTTTGTATTGGCTACTATTGACTGCATCCGCCAGTTTATTAAAATGAGATGCGATGTACTGTTCCTGCGCCAATACAATTTCGTCATCAGCAGGATACTTAATTGCAACGGGTATATTGTAACGGGTTGAGGTAAATTTTTTAGGTTCCGGAGTCTCACTGTTGTAAGCATAAGCATCTATCTCAAGCATATATCCTCCGGTTAAATCGGCAGTACTCATTTCTTCAATGTCTACTCTGTTTTTTCTGATATCAATGTGATCGCACAACTGATAACATCCTTTGTAATCTCCATTCAAAACCACATCAACAGCCTCAGATGGAGATGTATATGGCATTTCCAGACGACGGCTGAAATCAAAAGCCAAGATATTTCTCATCAATGTTTTATCGCCATAATTATTGATTAATGTCCAATTACGCGCTTTGGCAGGCAATTCCATCAGATTGACGGATTTCGCCAGCTTGATGCGATACGGTTTTTTGGGATGAGTCCAACTGTTATTTCCTCGCCCCCTGATTTCCAAACTATCCGTATAAAACTTTGTTCCATTGTCATATACCAGCGAAATAATTCCTTTCACATAGTTTACTTTGCTGTCAACATCCCGCCCATCGACAGTATGTATCGATATGGTCGGCAGATTTGTTATCTGAGGTAATTTTGTATGATCTCCTACCCCTTTATACCCATAAAATTTAAGTTCACTCATGTAACTGCTCTTATTTACATCCTGGGCATAAGGAAAAACAAAGCGCAGGTATCGGAATGCTTTTGTACAGGCAATCTCCTGCTCAGTCAACTTCCGTTCAGCATTTCCCGGAATAACAAAAAGAGTGACGGCATCGCCGAAATCAGGATTATTGGCACCTTCGAAAACGCCTAAGCGAAGCCTTTCCCGGTAATCAGAACCGGAAACGACATCCATCCGTGGCGCATAAACTATTTTAGTAATAATATATTTTTCTTTCAGATCCAATCCTATCCAGTTCCCAAACGGAGCGCAAGAAGAAAAATAAGTATTCAGATTACCATCAAATGCATTCCTTACAGGATTTTGTGTATTATTGCATTTATCATAAAAAATAATATCTCCGCTCAATTCCTGAGAAATATTTTCAGTTTTGACCGTAAAAACAAGAATGAATAGAAAAAATAAAAGAAAAGGAAAGCTTAGAAGATGAGAGCATTTGTTTTTCATGACTGTGTCCGGAATTTTGCTTCCAAAGATAGTCAAAAATCCGCTTCCTATATATACGTCTTTCCAATTGTTTTTATAAAGAGAAACTGACGATGTTTGTTGTGAATAATCTACACATCAGTAATATTCGTCATAATCTTTAATTTTCAGCAATTTCTATAGTAAAAGCCGATGCTTTCCATGTTCAGGAATTGAAAGTAGTGCTGTATTACTCTATCCTGGATACGCACAATAGGGAGATACTTACGAAGAATATCAATAAATATCTTTATACGATTGTTTTCCTGCTTTTTTTTCTTTACCCATTTCGTTGATATACATTTCTATCTGCGATTTTTCTCCATTGAGGATAAATCTCCTGATAAATTCCGCGACTTCTGTCTGATATTCGTTCATCGCATCGACAGCGACTTCATGTGCCGCTTCTTTAAATGAGATAAACCAGTAAGGAAATTTATTTTTACGTAAATTGCCGGAAATATATTTGGAGCCGAAGAATCCCAACTGAAAGAATCTGATGCGGTTATAAGGAACTATTCCATCCTTGTCGCCATGAAACATCAAAACAGGGCAAGGCTGTTTATTCCATTTCAATCCGCCGTCAGTTCTGAAGATTGCACCCGAAAAAGAGATTACGCCGGCATATTGAAAATGATAAGGAAGGACAAGGGAAGAGGACATTTTGTTCCGGTTTTCATACTCCGCCTGCATGACAGCGATCGCTCCCGCACTTGAGCCGGAAATAATAAACCTGGTCGTATCGATATGCCATTCCGAAGCATGTTTGATAGAAAAGAGAGTAGCATCGTACAAATCAGAGACCGCACAATTGATTGCATCCTGTAAAGGCTTGTAGTTGGTAACTCCGATATTGTGTTTCTTTCCGCTTAGTCCCAATCTGTAATCAATAGCAATAACCGTATATCCCTGCAAAGCCAAAAAATGGAGATAATCTGTATGGTCAGGATCGTTTCTGTCTCCATTTGTAAATCCGCCTCCGAACAAGAAAAAAATACAAGCTTGTATATCCGTGGACTTCTTCATCCGGTATTTATCCAGCATCAATACGGAAGAGTCTTTCTGTGCATAGATAAAAGTTGCTTTGTCAATCTGTTTTGCAATAAGAACAGAATCAGCCTCCCCGGAAAAAACAGGGAACGAAAAAATAATGAATAATAAGAAAATCAAATAATTTTTCATCTCTATTGTGTTTATAAATTAGTTAAGAGTTGCAATTCCTTTAACTTCCTAACTCTTAGTTCTTAACTCTTAACTCCCCTGTTCCTCGGATGATATTCCAATATCTCACTACGCAGGAAATCCCTGTCTAAATGCGTATAAATTTCCGTTGTAATTATTCTTTCGTGCCCGAGCATTTGCTGTATGGCGCGTAAATTGGCGCCTCCTTCCAACAGATGGGTGGCGAAAGAATGCCGGAAAGTATGCGGACTAACCGTCTTTTTGATGCCGGCTGCCTCAGTTTGTTGTTTGATGATGTGGAAAATCATGATACGGGAGAGAGCAGTTCCTCTTCTGCTCAGGAACAAAATATCTTCATGACCTTTCTTGATTTGTATGGAATGCCTGTCGGGTAAATAAAGCTGAATTTCTTTGATCGCCACAGGTGAAATTGGAACCAAGCGTTGTTTATTACCTTTACCCAACACGCGAATAAATCCTTCTTCCATGTATAAGTCCGGAAAACGAAGAGAGGTCAATTCGGAAACACGTAAACCGCAACTGTAGAGCGTCTCCAGGATAGCCTTGTTGCGTTGTCCTTCCGGCAAAGATAAATCAATGGTCGAAATAATATTGTTGATCTCATTCACTGTCAATACTTCAGGAAGCTTGAGTCCTATTTTCGGAGAATCCAATAACTCTGTGGGATCATTTCCTATGTATTCTTCCAGAACGAGGAATTTATAGAATGACTTGATTCCTGAAATGATACGAGCTATTGAGCGGGCATGTATACCCAAATCATAGAGTTGGGCAATTAATTGTTGGAGATCATTCAATGTAACTTCATCAAATTTTTTCTGTTCGGAAGAAAGAAACTCTGACAGTTTTTCCAGATCCGACAGGTAGGCCTCGATTGTATGTTTGGACAAAGCCTTTTCCAACAACAAATAAGTATGGTAAGACGAAATTAAATCGGAATTGTTATTCGAAGTCTTCATTTGTGATGTCGCGAATATTGATTACTTTTGCAGCCTCCTTACTAAGTTAAACCGGACAAAGATAATGAAAATAAGAATTCAGATTATTAACGGGCCTAACCTCAATTTATTGGGTACCCGTGAGCCAGATATTTACGGCCTGATCTCTTTTGAATCATACTTACTTTCTTTGAAAGAAAAATATCCATCGGTGACGTTTGAATATTTCCAAAGCAATATAGAAGGTGAATTGATTGATAAAATTCATGAGGTGGGTTTTAATTTCGACGGGATTGTCATGAATGCCGGAGCGTATACGCATACTTCCGTTGCATTGCATGATGCAATTAAGGCGGTGACCACGCCTGTCATCGAGGTTCACATCTCCAATGTATATGTCCGGGAAGCTTTTCGGCACCATTCAATGATCGCCCCAGCCTGTAAAGGGATTATTTCAGGCTTTGGTATGGATTCCTACCGGTTGGCTGTGGAGGGAATTTTGGAGTTAAGAGTTAAGAACTAAGAGTCAGGAAGTAAAAGAATTAAGAGTTAAGAATTAAAATTCTCAATTGTCAATTAGTAACTAAATATATTATATGCTAAAACAAACCAAAATAGTAGCGACGATTTCAGACAAGCGATGTGATGCTGAATTCATCAGGTCCTTATTTGACGAAGGAATGAATGTTGTCCGGATGAACTCTGCTCATCTGGATAAGGAGGGTTTTGATAAAATTATCAATAATACAAGGGCGGTTTCCGACAGGATAGGCATCCTGATGGATACGAAAGGTCCCGAAATACGGACAACCATCTGTGAAACTCCGATTGAATTAAAATCCGGAACTATCTTAAAAATAGCAGGAAATCCGGAAGGGATTAGCTCTATCGCCTGTATTTATGTGAATTATCCTAAAATAACCAAGGATCTGGCTATAGGTAGTCAAATTTTGATTGATGACGGAGAAGCTGAACTGAAGGTGATTGGCAAGGAAGATGATTGTTTGATTTGCGAATCACAGAATGACGCCAGTGTGGGCAGTCGCAAAAGTGTGAATATTCCGGGCGTGAGAATCAGTTTACCTTCATTGACGGAAAAAGACATATGTAATATCAAATATGCGATAGCCGCCGAGATAGATTTTATTGCTCATTCATTTGTAAGAACCAAACAGGATGTATTGGATATTCAGCATATCCTGGATGAGCACAACAGTCCGATTAAAATCATCGCCAAGATAGAAAACCAGGAAGGCGTCGACAATATCGACGAAATACTGGAAGTTGCCTACGGAATCATGATTGCCAGGGGAGATCTGGGAATTGAAATTCCTCAGGAAAAAATTCCGGGTCTACAACGCGTCCTGATTCGTAAATGTGTGGCTGTCAAGAAACCGGTGATTGTCGCCACGCAGATGTTGCACTCCATGATTAACAACCCGCGTCCGACACGTGCGGAAGTCACCGATATAGCCAATGCCATCTATTATCGTACGGACGCTTTGATGTTAAGTGGGGAAACCGCTTATGGTAAATATCCGGTGGAGGCTGTTCGTACAATGACTCGCGTAGCGAGGGAAGCGGAATTCACTAAATTGTCGGAAAATGATATCCGCGTTCCGATGCCGAGTGATGACCTCGATGTTACTTCATTCCTGGCCAAACAAGCAGTGAAAACGAACTCTAAATTGCATGTAAAAGCAATCATTACGGATAGTTATACAGGAAGAACAGCCCGCTATCTGGCTGCTTTCAGAGGAAAATCTCCTGTATTTGCTATCTGTTACAAGGAACGCACGACCAGGGAACTGGCTCTGTCCTACGGAGTTTGGGCAGAATATCAAAAGGAAAAGAAAAGCAATAAGGAATATTTCTGTAATGCTCTGGAAAAACTGATTCGACAGGGAATGATTAATCCCAACGATATGGTCGCCTATCTGAGCGGAAGTTTCGGAGAAGGAGGAGGAACTACCTTCCTCGAAATCAATAATGCAAGTAAGGTACTGGAAACTAGGAATAATTATACTCCGTTAACATTATAATCGTATCTTGGAAGATTATATCCTGGCTCATATTGATGAAGAAGGGGAATTGTTGTCCCGGCTCAATCGCGATGCTCATGTGAATCTCTTGCGACCAAGAATGTTGTCGGGACATTTACAAGGGCGCCTTTTGAAAATGTTTTGTCGAATGCAACGTCCTCTAAGAGTACTGGAAATCGGCACGTATACGGGATATGCTACTTTGTGTATGGCGGAAGCTCTTCCTGAAGGTGCAGTCATTCATACAATTGAAATCAATGATGAACTGGAAGATTTTATACTTAAATATTTAAACCAATCAGAGCATAGAAATAAAATAAGGTTACATATCGGAGATGCATTGGATATTGTACCTAAATTGGAAGGACTGTTTGATATGGTTTTCATAGATGCAGATAAGAGATTATATGCAGAGTATTACGATATGTTGTTTGACCGGGTCAGCGCAGGAGGATTGATTATTGCCGACAATACCTTGTGGGACGGGAAAGTGCTTGAAAAGGCGCACGAAAACGACAAACAAACGATTGCAATACAACAATTCAATGATAAAATAGCAGCGGATCAAAGAGTAGAAAAAGTAATTATCCCATTGAGAGATGGACTTACATTGATAATGAAAAAAGGTGAGTTAAAAACTAAGAGTTAAGAGATTAAAGGAAGTTAAACAAAGTTACAAGAAGTTTCGGTTTCTGACATCTTGTCAACTTGTCAACTAAAAAATATGGAAGGAACAAGATTACAAAAAATAGGACGGTTGTTGCAAAAAGAACTGGGTGAAATCTTTTTGTTACAGGCCAAAGGAATGCCGGGCATACTGATATCGGTAACAGAAGTGCGTGTAAGCCCTGACCTGGGGATTGCTAAAGCATATTTAAGTATTTTCCCTTCAGAGAAAGCAGAATAAATTATTGAATCCGTCAGAGAAAATAAAAAATCGATTCGCTATGATTTAGGACAAAGAGTCAGGTTGCAATTGAGAAAAATACCTGAATTGTCATTTTATCTGGATGATTCTATCAATTACCTTGATAACATAGATAAACTATTGAATCAGGGTAAGCCATAAAAATCACTTCAATATTATAGCAAATTCATGCGATTGTCATTTTATATTG
>JAVBSK010000043.1:0-6449 GCA_031556755.1 Bacteroidales bacterium
GAATAGTACATCCTCTGTGAGCTTGTTTGTTTATCGCATCGGCCACTTCGTCGTATTTGCTGGAAAATATAAAAAACTGGACGGATTGCCTTGCTCCGTTTAAAATCATATCGACACAGTAGGATGTAATTCCCAACATAACCAAACTATATGCAATTTTTTCTATACTTTGAAATATAAAATAGGAAGAACTGATTACAAGAAAATCACAGATCAACATGCCTTTTCCTACGGTGATATCCCTGTATTTATTGATGATTAATGCTACGATATCGGTTCCTCCGGTACTGCCTTTGGCATTGATGACAATACCGATGCCTATTCCGCATAATACACTGCCTAGGACGCAACTCATGAAAGGTTCGCCTTCCACAAATGGTTTGGTGATGAGAGGTTGAAAGATTGATAGTAAAAGAGATAGCATCAATACACCGAATATGGTCCTGATACTGAACCTGAACCCGAAGACTTTTACCGATATGGCAAGAAGTCCGATGTTAATGATGAAGTAGGAGATACCTATCGGAATTTTTAATCCGTAAAATATCAAAGCGCTGATTCCGGTAACTCCTCCGGGAGTAATTTCATATGGAAGAATAAAACCTGTCAGACTGACGGAATAAAATAACAATCCGATAGTGATGTACAAGTAATCTTTTACTTCTTCCCAAAGCCATGATTTGTCTATTTTCATATGGTGGTAATAAATTGTTTTTTTTAGTGCTTATATGAAACCGGTATGATTTTCTATTATCGTTGACCTGCTGGTGGACTTTGTGAAAATTATGCTTCGTTTCATGATAGGTAGGCGTTTCTTGAAAGGGAATTAAAAAGCTTCCCTGTATTTATTTTCTTCTTTATCGTTTAAAATATTCAGATAACTGTTGTATCTGGATGGTCCGATCAGTAGTTCCTCTACTGCAGTCAGAACAGCACATCCGGGTTCTTTCCTATGGGTGCAATTGTTAAATTTGCAGCCTTTGGAGAATCTGAATATTTCTGGAAAATAGTGGGATATTTCCGCATCTTCCAAATCAAAAGTCCCAAAACCTTTGATACCGGGTGTATCTATGATATACCCACCACCGGGAAGTTCAATCATTTCCGAGAAAGTTGTTGTGTGCATACCTTTGTTATGATACTCGGAAATATGATTGGTTTTGAGATTTGAATCAGGAATCAGTTTGTTGATAAGCGTTGATTTGCCGACCCCTGAATGTCCCGAAAGTAAGGTGATTTTATTCTTTAGTAGATCATTGATCGTATTTAGTCCTATTTCTTGCCTGACAGAGGTTTGATAACATGAATATCCAATACTTTCATACAAACGGATCAGTTCGTCCATCTGTTCTTTGTCGTTGTTATTATATCGGTCTATCTTATTGAGAATGATACTTACAGGGACGCTATAGGCTTCTGCAGTGGCTAAAAAGCGATCGATGAAAGTAGTTGTAGTGATCGGGTAATTGATAGTGACGATCAGGAATGCCTGATCCAGATTACTGGCGATGATGTGAGATTGTTTCGATAGGTTGGACGCCCGGCGGATGATGTAATTCTTCCTGTCTTCTATTTCTGTTATGAATGCTGTCCCGCTTTGATTTTCTTCAATTTGGACTTTGTCACCGACAGCGACAGGATTTGTACTCCGTATATCTTTCAGACGGAAAGTACCTTTGATTTTACAATCAACGAACTTCCCGTCTTCCGTATATACCTGATACCAGCTTCCTGTGTTTTTTACGACTAAACCTTTCATTATTTGGAAGATAAATCTGAAAGAAAGACTATACAGTCATTATTTCCTTTTCTTTCAGAGCCAATACTTCTTCTATTTTTTTGATATATTTGTCATGTATTTTCTGAATATTGGCTTCACTATCTTTTCCGACGTCCTCAGAAACGCCTTCTTTTACAGCTTTTTTAATCGTATCAACGCTGTCCCTACGTATATTCCTTACGCTGATTTTTGCATTTTCCGCTTCTTGTTTGGATTGTTTGACAAGCTGCTTCCTGCGTTCCTCTGTCAGGGGAGGAATTCCCAAACGGATGATTTCTCCATTGTTCTCGGGAGTAATACCCACATCAGAATTCTGGATAGCCCTTTCTATTTCACGAAGCATCGGCTTCTCCCAAGGGAGGATGGTAATCGTTTTTGCATCCGGAGTGTTTACTGTAGCTACATTGGAAAGTGGAACCATACTTCCGTAATATTCGATTTTTACTCCGTCCAGGATATGGATGTTTGCTTTTCCAGCCCGGATATGCGATAGAGTATCTTCAAGAAAACTTACGGAATGTTGCATTTTCTCTTCCGAGTCCTTTTCAATTTTCTTAACGTCAATCATAATTATCGAGATTTTATATTGGTGCAAATATAATTATTGTTTGTAAATAATACTATATCTGTAAGGGTTTAATGCTCACTTAAATTGGTTTACTTCCTGATTAATTGTGTACTAACGTACCGATATTTTCTCCCGACATGACTTTTTTCAGATTCCCCACGGTATCCATGTCGAAAACAATAATAGGGAGGTTATTTTCCTTACACAAGGCAGTCGCTGTCAAATCCATGACTTTCAATCCCCGGTTGTAAATCTCATCATATGTAATATCCTGGAATTTAGTGGCATTCGGGTCTTTTTCCGGATCTGCGGTGTAGATTCCATCCACACGGGTTCCCTTGAGCATCACTTCAGCTTCTATTTCAATTCCCCTGAGAGCAGAAGCCGTATCTGTTGTGAAGAAAGGATTTCCGGTACCTCCTGCGATGATGGCGATTTCTCCCTTTTCCATGGCGGCTATGGCTTCCCATTTGGTATATAAATTTCCGATGGGTTCCATCCGGATCGCAGTAAAAACCCTGGCATTGACACCTTCTTTTACCAACGAGGAACTCAAGGCAATGCTGTTGATGATGGTCGCCAACATTCCCATCTGGTCTCCTTTCACCCGGTCGAATCCTTTGGATGTACCGCTCAGTCCACGGAAAATGTTGCCGCCTCCGATAACGATTCCTATCTGAATACCCATATCGGCGATTTCTTTGATTTGGCGGGCATAATCGCTCAACCGTTTTTCGTCGATGCCGTATTGTTTTTCTCCCATCAGGGATTCCCCGCTCAGTTTAAGGAGAATTCTTTTATATGTTCCCATGTAGATCGATTGTTATTTTTTGATTGTTATTTTGCTTATTAAATTCTCGAAATCGTTGGCTAGGGCTTGCATGTCAGGATAAACACAATCTGCGCCGCAATCCAACAAGATCTGATCGGGTAGAGGGCCTGTATTAACAGCAATCGTAAATATTCCCGCCGCTTTTCCTGACTTAACTCCGAGCGGGGCGTTTTCGATGACAATAGCTTCCGAGGCTTCTACTCCTGCTTTTTTCAAGCCCATCAGGTAAGGTTCCGGATGAGGTTTCCCAATTTTCACATCATAAGCAGTGACCATCAGGTCTTTTCTGAATGCTCCTGGAAAATTGGTTTCTATCTTTTCGAATAGGGAAAGCTGTCCTGAGCCGGTGACAATCAAGCTTGTGATGTTGTTTTCTTTTGCTTTTAGCAATACATCCGGAGCGCCTGTCATCAGATTCGAGTTGTTCAATTCATTGAAACGATTACTTTTCTTTTCGTATATTTCTTTACATTCCTCTTGGGAAGCATCCCGCCCGAATGTTTTATTGAAAAGAAGATTGATTGTAGAGAATCCGGTACGGCCTTCATACATATAGAAATCCTCCAGTGTACAGTCAACTCCCAACAATGTCATTGTGTCAAGCCATGCCTGCGCATGGGAAGGCATAGAGTCGAACAAGACTCCGTCCATATCGAAAAGGGCTGCTTTTACCATATTGAATGAAATAAATGAAAAAGATGAAAAAATGAAATGAGTTGAGCAATTATGTTCATCTTTTCATTCTTTCATTTTCTTCAGATGCAAAATTATATCCTTTCTTTAATCGCTTTACTTTCAACTTCAAACCCGGGTTTTTCGAGTAAAGCGAACATATTCTTTTTGTAGGCTTCCACTCCCGGTTGATCAAACGGATTTACTCCCAGAATGTATCCACTGATACCACATGCTTTTTCGAAAAAGTAAAGTAACTGACCTAGATAATACTCATTTAATTCCGGCATTTCAATTTTGAGATTGGGTACTCCTCCATCCACGTGGGCCAATTGAGTCCCGAGTTCGGCCATTTTGTTGACAAAATCAACACGTTTCCCGGCAAGAAAATTCAAACCGTCCAGGTCTTGTTCATCGGATGGAACTTCTACCCGGTGATTCGGAGAGGCCACGGAGATAACGGTCTCAAAAATAGTTCGTTCTCCGTCCTGTATCCATTGACCCATGGAATGCAGGTCTGTAGTGAAATCAACGGAAGCAGTAAATATTCCCTTATTTTCTTTGCCTTCGCTTTCTCCGTAAAGTTGTTTCCACCATTCGGATACAAAATGCAATTTGTGGTGAAAATTGGCTAATATTTCAATGTTCTTTCCGGATTTGTATAATTCGTTGCGTGTCGAGGCGTATATGGCGGCCATGTTTTCTGCAAAAGGAATATCTGTACCAGTTGCTTTTTCCATGCTTGCAGCTCCGGCTACCAGTTGTTTGATGTCAACTCCGGCAACTGCGATAGGAAGTAGGCCGACCGGAGTCAGTACGGAGAATCGACCGCCTACATGATCAGGTATGATGAATGTTTTATAACCCTCTTTGGTCGCTAAAGTACGTAACGCTCCGCGGGCTTTGTCGGTGACGGCAATGATGCGTTCTTTGGCTTCCATTTTGCCAACGGCTTCTTCCAACTGTTTTTTCAGAATACGGAAAGCCAACGCCGGTTCGGTCGTTGTTCCTGATTTTGAAATATTGATGATTCCGAACTGTTTGTTTGCCAACAGGGCGGATAATTCGTAGAGATAGTCTTCTCCAATATTTTGTCCGGCATACAATACGACCGGATTTTTACGGTTTGTATCCAGCCAGTCGAAAGAAGAAGACAACGCGTCGATTACGGCTTTGGCTCCAAGATAACTTCCTCCGATTCCGACCACAACTACCACTTCGCATTTACTTCTCAGTGTGTCTGCTGTAGCTTGAATCTCAACAATATCAGCTTCTGATATGGAAGAGGGCAAGTGCAACCATCCCAGAAAATCATTTCCTTTTCCTTTTCCGGAGTGCAGGGCGGCAATGCAATCTTTAACTTTTGCTTCTTGAGCATAAACTTGTTCTTTGGAAATGATGCCCAAAGCTTTGTCGATGTTTAACGAAATTTGTTTCATTGGGTTAGTATTTTATTTTGTTGTATATATTTGGTTGTTTCGAGGTCGTATCATTAAAATCTACCAACAGCCCGAAAACAGACTGTCGACAGGTGTGGAATGAGCGTAAATAAGATAAATCTCAAAGAAATTTTCAATGCTATTTAAACGTTTCCGTTAATTTTTTGATGGCCAGGGCAGGCGCTTTTCTTTCGTATATAATTGAATAAACCGTATCTAAGATAGGCATATCCACTTTATATTTCTCATTGACTTCTTTGATACATTTTGTGCCGTAGTATCCTTCGGCAATCATTTCCATTTCCAACTGGGCGGTTTTCACGGAATATCCTTTTCCAATCATGGTTCCGAAAATACGATTCCGGCTGAATCTGGAATAAGCGGTTACCAGCAAGTCTCCCAAATAAGCAGAGTCGCAGATATTTCTTTCAATAGGATTGACAGCTTTCAGGAAGCGTTCCATTTCGACAATCGAGTTGGATATAAAGATAGCCTGGAAATTATCTCCATATTTCAATCCATGACAAATTCCTGAAACGATGGCGTAAACGTTTTTTAAGACAGATGCGTATTCAACACCAACAACGTCATTGTTCACAGATGTTTTAACAAAATGATTTCTGAATATTTCCGAATGGATCTTTGCGTTTTTTTCGTCCGGACAGGAAATACTCAGGTATGAGAGTCTTTCCAATGCGACTTCTTCCGCATGACAAGGGCCTCCGAGTACGGCCAGATGGCTTTTCGGTATATTGTAAAACTTAGAGAAATAGTCGGAAACCAACATGTTTTCGTCAGGAACGATTCCCTTGATGGCTGAAATGACAAATTTATTGCTCATATCTGTCTTCAACTTTTTTAAATGTTGTTTCAAAAAAGGAGAAGGCGTAGCAAAAATCAAGGTGTCGGAATTATCCACAACTTCATTGATGTCGGAATAGAATGTGATATTGCTGACATCAAATTTGATTCCTGTTAAATAAGACGGATTGTGTCCGAACATTTGAAATTCTTCTATCTGTTATGGGCGGCGCATATACCAATTGATATTGCCTTGTGTCGATAAAACGATTTTTGCGATCGCAGTAGCCCAACTACCGCCACCCATGATTGCAATTTTCCCCGGTAAACACATAATATAGATATTTTCTGCTTTTG
>JAVBSK010000031.1:0-6905 GCA_031556755.1 Bacteroidales bacterium
TTTTCTTCTTTTTATTACATTTTCTTTTGTTTCAACAACTTACATTATTGATAATCAATACAAATAAGAATGTGACATAAACCACTGTGTAATATATAAATAACAAATGTTTCACACTCTTAAAATACAAGATTATGAATAATATCAAGTGTGAGATACAGTACTTACAGACAATAAAAATAAAGGTTTTAAAAAAGCTGAGAGTCTTCCGCTATTTTAGATTAATTCTAAATAATAAATATTTCTTACAATATTTTACCAGATAGAGAAATGGACGTAATTCTTAGGATTTTTCTTTATATCCTGTAATAAATCGGAAGCGTTGATTATTGTTGTATTTAAATTATCATATAAATTTCTGTCATTCAACAACAATCCGACATTATTATCTTTGCTATTCAGTTTTTCACTTAGTTTTTCAACATCCGACAATGTTTTATTGATACTACTGTATGTAGCTTCTATATCCAGAGAATTCAATTCAATACTTACAGCGGCTAATTCCGAAGAAATTGTTTTGAAATTACTCAAGATAACAGGAACATCCCCCCTCATCACCTGATTCAACTGAGCTGTAGTTTTCTCCAGGTTGGAGGTCGTCTTTTCTATGTATGTAAGCGATTGTGAAAGAGCAGGGTGATTTACAACATATTGTAAGCCTGTCAAAATAGAGTCTATTTTAGGTATCATATTTTCAATTTCAGGCAATACTTTTCCTGAGATATAATCCATCATACCTATCTTAATATTTCCATTGAGAGTATCTCCTACTTCACAATAAACAGAAACATAGGTATTCAATCTCAGGTGCAAACTGGCTCCTGTTGTTAATCCGGAAGTTAATTCTACATAACTACCCTGTTGTATTTTCATTTTTTTGTCCAGATTGATTTGGGCTATGATACTTCCTACTTTGGTATAATCATATTCGATGCTATTGACCACACCAACTTTAAAACCATCTACATATACCGGACTTGATTTTTGTAAATCGGTAACATTATCAAACTTTATGTAGTAATGGTTACTTGGCTTGAAGAGATTAACTCCTTTCAGATAATTAATACCGAAATATAATATGAATAAACTGATAATAGTTATAATTCCTATAATTACTTCCCTGGAAAAATATTTTTTCATTTTGTTTTGATAGTTCACTTAATATTATTTGATCCTTACTCCATCTTTAAAGGAAACGATAAAAGCTCCTTTAAATAGCTGTTCAACTTGTTTTTTTGCTTTTTTTGCATCATCCATGTTGGTATAATTACCATATACATATTTATACATATTGTTATCTTTATAAGATTCTACCTTATAACCTTTCCATAGAGGGGAATTTACAGGTATTTCTTTATCTGAGGTTTGTATCTGTACCTTATATACAATTCCTGTTGAAGAAGCCTTAACCGGCTGTGTTTCCGTTTTCGTACGGACAGGAGTGGTAATTACCTTATTTTCGGCAATTACAGCTTTATTATCAGTATCATCCATATTCTCAGCGTTTTTTGATTCGTCTGAAGGCTCTTCTTTTTTGACTGGTGAGGAAGTATCTTTAACCGGAATAACCTGGGAATATACACCTTTCTTCCTGTCATGTACGCTCTTGTATTGTATGAATGCATTATAGATAGCTCCTGCTAATTTTTTCTGTCCAGACGAACTTGTCATGTATCTTTCTTCTTCCGAATTGGATATAAAACCTAGTTCAACCAGTACGCTGGGCATGGAAGTTTCCCTCAATACCAAAAAACCATCCTGTTTAACTCCTCTGTCTGAACGCTTTGAATAATTTCTAAATTCTTTTTGAATGGCGGATGCTAAAAACACGCTTTGCTCCATGTATTTATTCTGGATAAACTCAAAAATAATGTAAGACTCCGATGATCTGGGATCAAAGCCTTGATATCTTGTTTTATAATCATCTTCCATGAGTATAACCGAGTTTTCCCGTTTAGCAACTTCCAGGTTATCTCCCGCCCGGGACAATCCCAGGGTAAAAGTTTCCGTACCGGAAGGCCTTTTATTCGGAGAAGCGTCATTTACATGTATCGATATAAATAAATCCGCTTTAGCCTTATTCGCTATAATAGCCCGTTGATCCAATACAATAAATTTATCTATTTTACGTGTATATATAATATTGACATCCGGACAATTAGATTTGATAAGGTCTCCCAAAAGCAAAGCAACATCCAAAACAATATCCTTTTCCTTGGACTTGGATGTCATACATCCCGGATCTTTTCCTCCGTGTCCTGGATCTATTACCAACACAAACTTATCTTTTGCAACAGATGTGAATGAAGGAATGATGAAAAGGAAAAATACGAGAAATAATTTTATATAAGGATTCATAAGAACAAATGCTTAATTAAATTTTCACAAAAATAGTATTTTTAATTGAAAAGTAAAAACCTTTTCAGAAAGCAAAACTACATGTGAAAAGCAAAGAACCTTTGATTAGTTCATTGCCTCCCGTATTTCCATCCTGAAGATAAGTTAAACGACGAACATACTCAAGTCTTAATATTTTGAAAATATTGGCAAAACCCATGTTTATTTCCGCATAAGGATCTCTTTCTAATGGTTTTACACCTTCATTGAATACAAACAGATCGGAATGATAGGCAGGATTATTTTTATCGGATAACGGACCATAGATAATCCGAGTGCCTAAAGTCATTTTCACTTTACTATTCTTACTGAACCATTTGAAAGGAGACCAGTTAAATATCATTCCTACATTGCCGGAAAGATAGCGATCTGTAGTAAATTCGTAAAAATTCATACAGTTATAGTTTTCCGCCTGATATATATAACTCTGGTTACCTATCGGAATAAATAACAATGGAAAAGGGACTCTGTTCCAGACCATTCCTCCGGAAAATCTCAAATCTACATTACCCGTATTATTAGGTAAAGCAACTTTTTTATACATATTAAAATCCGTAATCTGGTAGTCATATTCAGATCCGAAAACACCTTTTATACCGATTCGATGTTCCAGTTTCAGTTCAACATCACCTCTGCGAATAGGAATACGTTTATCCCTGTTCTGAATAAATTTTTCTTTGGGAGAATACCTGAAGGAAAATGCAAATTCCGTAGTTTTCAGATTGTTTATAACTGTAGTATCCAGACCGGAACCAGTATCTGTTATTTCCATATATTTCACAATTCCCACCGGTTCGTCATTTAGATATTTAGCTCCGACCGAGTACGAAAAGTTATGTTTGTTCTCGTTTTCAAATGTCAGTTTGCCAATCTTCTGAAGAGACATGTTGTTCGTCGAAGCATGCGAAAGCGAATAAACAATGTTATCCCTGTTCGTATTCAGGAGGTCTTGTCCCGGAATATTCAAATCGGAGACATAGGAGAAGGACAATAATTGTTTCGGATATTCCCAGATATACCTATCTCTTGGTAAAAATGAATAAATCAGATCCCCCCGGTATTTCCAACGATTATCTTTTGTACCGTATGCCACATATCCTCCCAATAGCAACTTGTTGAATAGATTGGCTGTCGTATTTCCTCCGACTTTCAACCGGACTCCTTCCATCTCATTATAGCTCAGGAATTGCAATACAGGCCCTAATTCCACTTTTCCATTAATTCCGCCTATTGTGACGTGGCTGCTCAATAAAAAAATAATCACATCCTGTACCATGGTAAATACGCTGTTATTGGGAGCAACTTTTACCAATTCATCTATCTGTGTTTGCGCAGGAGTTAACGGAACTGTACGGGTAGAATCCCAATAAAGGCTATCCCTTGATTTGAAATTCGAATCATAAGTATTCTTCCATATTTTATCGGAAAAAGGTTCTTTGGGCGCCTTAAAACCGGAATAAGTGGAAACACGGGTAAGTGAAATGCAACCCTCCACTTCATCTCCTAATACGACAGAAGATTCTTTCTTCTCGGGATAAACAAAATTATTTTCCGTTTGAACATAAGTCTGTGTGAATAGAACATCCTGCAGGAAATTCATATTATTGGGAGAATTGATTGTAAAAACAGCCTTGAGCAAAGCATAAGAAGTTATATTGACATAAAGATAACCTGCAAACGCATTTTCTTTATCATTATTCGAATGAAAAACAATTTCGAAGCATTCTTTTCCTGCAATATTTTTTGTTCCGGTCAAACCGTATTCATATAATTCCAAAGCATTATCTGATAAGGGATTTTCAAATTCCAATAACATCATCTGGGTTTTGTTCTGATATAAATCAATCTCCCCAAACATTTCATTCAGAAAATACAGAATATTTTGTTGACCGATTGTTTCAAAGAAACCCACATGCCGGGAAGCATGTATTTCCATTCCTCTTTTTTCCTTAATATTATCTTCATATCCAGTATTGTAATCTTCATATAATAAAGTAGTTAAAGCCATATCTTCAGTTCCTGGAATTTCTCTGGCATATTCCAGCCATTCTTCAAACGGAGCAATGTATTTGTCAAAAAAAGAAGTATGTTTTTTTCTACCCAGATCAAATTTTTTCATCAAAGTATTTTTGTCTCCGACAAAATCAATCGATGTTTTTTGATACCGGTTATATTGTACGTATGGCAGTGAAGTATAAGTATTCTTATTTTTTCTTTGAATGACTTCTTTAATGATATCCCGGGCGTCGTTTGTATTCTGTACATGCCTGATACTTCGGATTATCTTCACGGAAGCTTTTGTATCAGTTACTCGTTGAGAATAACCTGTACAATGAAAAAACAACAATAGAAAAATATAAAATATACCTTTTTTTAAAAGCATGAATAAATTACGCTTTTGATTTTTTAGTTTTCTTATTTCCTTTTTTTTCGGGAGTATCCTGAATAATTTTCATACACTCTTCGTAGGAAATTTCAGAAGCGACTTTTCCTTTGGGAAGTTTATAATTATTTCCGCCATAAGCGATATAAGGTCCGAACCTACCATTCAATACTTGTAACTTTTCATCCTGAGGAAATGTTTGGATCACTCGTTGAGACTCTTTTTCCATTTTTTCCCGAATCAACACTTCCGCATCTTCCAACGTAACCGAAATCGGATTCATTGATTTGGGAATAGTTACATACATATCTCCAAATTTAATGAAGGGACCAAACTTGCCTATCGCAACTGTAATGGGCTTATTTTCAATCTCTCCAATCATTCTGGGGAAATTGAACAACTTTAACGCTTCTTCCAGAGTAATTGTTTCGATAGACTGTTCTTTTAATAAAGACGCAAATTGAGGTTTTTCACTATCATCCGCTTGTCCGATCTGAACAAAAGGTCCATAGCGGCCAATTTTAACGGAAACCGGCTTACCCGATTTAGGATCAATACCCAATACCTTCTCTCCTATTTTGTGTTCCGTTTTCGTCGCAGATGCTTGTTCCACAATGGGATGGAATATTTTATAAAAATCATCTATTGTTTTTGTCCATTCTTCTTCGCCTTCTGCAACCTTATCTAAATCTTTTTCCACCTCGGCTGTGAAATTATAATCCAGAATAGAAGGAAAAGAATCTGTCAGATAGTCATTGACCACTAAACCCGTATCCGTGGGAATTAGTTTTCCCTTATCGGCGCCTACTATTTCCGATTTGGTTTTAGAACTTATTTTACCGTTTTTCAACGTTAATGTAGTAAATTCACGTTCCACGCCTTCTTTATTTCCTTTGATCACATAATCCCGGTTTTGTATGGTAGAAATAGTCGGAGCATAAGTAGACGGACGACCGATTCCCAATTCTTCCATCTTACGCACCAAACCAGCTTCCGTGTAACGGAAAGGACGTTGAGACAATTTCTCTTGTGCATTCGCCTCTATCATAAGAAGTTTCTCATCAATTTTCAGAGGAGGAATCAAAGCTGTTTCATTTTCTTCCAGGTTATCTTCATCCAAACTTTCCATGTAAACACGAAGGAATCCATCGAATTTGATAACCTCTCCTGTCACTTGAAATTTTTCTTTTGAACAATTACTGATAGAGATAGTTACGGTTGTTCTTTCCAATTCTGCATCTGCCATTTGTGAAGCAATTGTACGCTTCCAGATCAATTCATATAAACGTTGTTCCTGAGGTGTAGCCTTGATTACTTTCTTGTCCATGTACGTAGGACGAATGGCCTCATGAGCCTCCTGAGCGCCTTTGCTTTTAGTTTGAAATTGTCTTCCTTTGACATACTTTTCTCCAAATTCACTTTCTATCTCCTTTTTAGAGGAGGCGATAGCCAAGGAAGAAAGGTTCACAGAGTCTGTACGCATGTAGGTGATATGTCCCGATTCATATAATTTCTGAGCAATTGACATTGTTTGAGAAACCGAATATCCCATTTTACGGGCGGCTTCCTGCTGCAAAGTTGAAGTTGTAAAAGGAGCCGAAGGAGATTTTTTAACTGGCTTAATAACAATATCTTCAACAGTAAACATTGCATCCTTGAATTTTTCCAGTAAAACGATAGCCTCTTCTTTTGTTTTAATCCGGTGAGATAATTCCGCTTTCAGAATTGTTTTATCTGACAAAGAGAAAATAGCAGTAATCCTGTAATAATCTTCAGCCTGGAAATTATTGATTTCCCGTTCTTTTTCAACAATCAAACGAACAGCAACCGACTGTACACGACCAGCAGAAAGAGAAGGGCGAATTTTCTTCCAAAGCACCGGAGAAAGTTCGAAACCCACAATCCTGTCCAATACCCGACGAGCTTGTTGAGCATCTACCAGATTATAATCTATATCTCTTGGATTTTCAATTGCATGAAGTATGGCTGGTTTTGTAATTTCGTGGAAAACAATACGTTTCGTATTAGCTTTATTCAACTCCAAAGCTTCATATAAATGCCAAGCGATGGCTTCTCCTTCCCGGTCTTCATCGGAAGCCAACCAAACCATCGTTGAGTCTTTAGC
>JAVBSK010000001.1:0-8741 GCA_031556755.1 Bacteroidales bacterium
CATAGTTATTTGACATTTTTTAATAAAAAATAACATTTTTATTCATAAATTAAATTTTTGAGCCCAAAATAATTGCTATTTCAAATTAAAAAGAGAATAAAAGTTCGAATCCTTATCCGGAAAAACCCAACGGATAAAGAATTGATTTTTATCCGGTTAATAAATAATCAATCCGGTTATGGCAGCCAGGACAATCATCAATATCGGATGTACTTTTAAAAACATCGTCAATACAAAAGCCACGATAAAAATAATAAGACTGGTATAATCAATAAAATTATCCTGATTCATCATCAATAGAGCGGCGGCGGCAATCAGGCCTATCGTTGCGGGACGTATCCCTTTGAACGCATTTTCGATGTATTTGTTTGTCCTGAACTTTTTATACGCGTGTGCGATACTCAATATAAGTATAAAAGAAGGTAAACAAACAGCAAAAGTCGCTGTAATTGCTCCCCAGACACTGTTTGTTACGGTGTATCCGATATAGGTGGCGCTATTGATTCCGATGGGGCCGGGAGTCATTTGAGAGATGGCTACGATATCGGTAAAATCCTGAAGACTGATCCAGGCATGTTTAGTCACAATCTCATCCTGTATGAGGGAAAGCATAGCATAGCCTCCGCCAAAGCCAAAAAGACCTATTTTAAAGTATGTGATAAAAAGCTGCAGGTAAAGCATGGTAACTAATAAGATAAAAGTTGGAAATATGTCAATGAGATAATGTTCCGAAATGCCAATTCGCTCCAATTCGCAATTCACTCAAACAACGCAAAGGTAGCACAATTTTATATTTTTTTCTTTGAAAATAATGGCTTACATTTGTATAGCATTGAAAACATCCGGGGTTTTTCCCGGATTGAATTGAAAACACATACTATTAACGATAACAACATTATTTTATGGAAAAGGAAATACACAAAAAAAACCTGTTTTGCGTAACATTCGTTACGCTCCAACCTTATTTGGCAATGCACCGGCATGTCAATGACTTAAATCAATAAACATCCATCTTTCAACTTCGTCATTCTTTAATTCACCGAATATACTGAATATAAGGAGATAAAACATATACTTCATGAAATCAATCAATCAATCAATCAATCAATCCATCAATCAATCAATCGAAAACATTTATTTATTTTTTGTGTAAGTCTTGTATATAAACGAATGTCTTACCTATTACTTTTGAGCTATTTTCTTTTACAGTCCACAGATCTAAATGCTCAAAATTCGGGAAGCGAATTTCAGATTCCCGATTTTACACCCGTCACGCCAAGCGCTTCGGAACTGGCAAAAGCGATTACTTTTTCCACCAGCCTCAATACAGGATTGGTAGATATCAAAATTCCATTGTACGAACTAAAATGTGTCGACATTACACTGCCTATCTATTTGACATATCACGGTTCGAGGATTAAAGTACAAAGTCCCCATAGTTGGGTGGGTGCAGGATGGACACTTGTTGCGGAACCACAAGTATCACGAATAATAAAAGACCTTTCAGATGATTTTCAGAAATTGAATCTTACTCCTCCTCATCAATTGAATAATCTAGGATTACATTATTGGATTACCGATAATGTTGTAGATAAAATGCCGGATCAGTATTTCTATCAACTTGCAGACAGAAAAGGAGGATTTGTATTACATCGGCAACAAGGAATACCGGAAATACAATGGCGTATTGAGTTTACGTAAAATATTGACCCCGGAAGGATATGTTTCAAAAGGGAAAGATGGAAAAATCAGTATTGTAGGAAATGAAATTGATCATTCATGAGATTACACATGTCAGACAATCATTAGAAGCTGGAAAATTAAAATTCAATCCTAAAACCAATAAGTTACAGTATACCGCCCCTGGAGCTGAAGTTCAAATAAAGGCGGAAATGGAAGCGTATCAAAAACAATTTTCAATAAAAAGAACTGATTTTGGATCAAATTTGAATTTGCGTAGCCCAAACGAAATTACCCCTCAAATGATAGGAAATATAAGAAGAAGCTATGGAACTTTATTATATCCTGACATTTATAGATACGTACAACGTCGTAAAAAATAAAAATATGAAACCTCAGAGCTTAACATTATTGATTCCATGTTTATTAATTTCTTTAACGCTTTGCGCTCAAAAAGGAAAAATAAATGGAAGATACGTATGGGATATGGTAGAATATTTAACGATTACCGAGGATAGCTTCAGGTTAACTCTCTATCCGATCTATCCCTTTCTATATGGTTTGGATTCAAAAGATACGATTCTTTCAGAAGGAAGAGTGCGATATGAATCTGATCGTTTTATTCAATTGACTTCAAAAAATTATGAATTGGAAGCAAGTAAAAATATGACCATAACTGAGTCGGTAGATTCTCTGTTAAAAAACAATTTGAGATTCATTTTTCATTTCCCATTTGATGGAGAATACAAAATTCGTATTGGAAACAATTATCACTTTAAATACGAGTTTAAATCCCTCAAAGAAGTTATTATACCTGTATTCCAGGATAGTATATGGACGTTTTCTTTTGAAATATTGAATCAAACACCGATTGGAGAATTATATCGTAATTATCTGAGAAAGAACGGATTCAGCAGTTTTCGTAATACAGCAAAAAATAAAAATTCGAATTCTTTTGAAATTTTTATACCTGATTTAACAAACAGTTATTTCAATCGTTTAGTGATCAACGGAGAATATCTCAAAGTTGAAAAAGATAAATCCGGGCTTTACTGGCGCAATGAAAGATACTGGAAATTCGGTGATGGTATCAGATGATCTGCCGGTTGTAGTTCGTTACTTTTTCGTTCGTTTGCCGATGATGTATCCGTAGAGTAACCCTCCGATGGCGGCTGCCAGAATGATATAGACTGGTGAAACTCCCCAATACCAGATCAGGAAAGCAGAAGCGATGGGAATAATCACTGTTTTTACATTGATTTTCAGTTGTTGAGCAGTAGTAAAAACAGGAACTGCTATCAATGCGACCACGGCAGGACGGATTGCTTTGAACATTTTCTGTATCCAGACATTGTTTTCGAATTGTCTGAAAAACATGGCGATCGCCAATATAATGCAAAAAGAAGGCAGTATGGCGCCCAAAGCGGCGATCAGACTGCCTGTATTTTTCTTTAATTTATAGCCAACGAACACGGCTATATTGACAGCCAGTACGCCGGGAGTCGATTGTGCGATTGCAAACATATCAATAAAATCATCGTTTGAAATCCACTTCTTTTTCTCTACAACTTCTCGCTGAATGAGCGGTATCATGGCATAACCTCCCCCCAGGGTGAAAGCGCCGATTTTGGCGAAAGTCAAGAAAATTTGCCAATACATCGTTCGTAATTACCTCCTCCTGACACTTTTTCCGGGAGAAGAAGGAGCTTGTTCTGTCTTCGTTTTCTGAACTTTTTCCGTCTTGCTACTGCTGGAACGGGAAGACTTGGAAGATGATTTCTTTTCGGACTTCGATTTCCCTGAATCTACCTGAGCGGTATCTTTAGGCAACCACAACTGGGCTTCGAAAGCTTTTAATTGATTCTCGATGCTATCTTGCGCTTGCTTCAATGCGTCTTTGTTATTTCCTACAATCTGAACCAGACTCTTGTTCATCATGTTGGTTGTTTTTACAATTTCTCCTTTATACATCCGCTTTCTGAAATAGTCGTCCATCGTATAAGTCATGGCGTTGTTGTAGTCGGAAGTCATGATCTTAGCTTGCGCCAGATACGGGCGTATTTCGTCATAAGTAAGCCAGAACATGGGTTCCTTGATCACGCCTTCATCTTCCTGCCTGACTATCGTCGGAGAAATAGCGACGACTGAAGTATTGAACGTACCCGTAGCTTCATCGAAATAGGAAGCTTCTTTTATCAGGTACAACAAAACTTCATTACTGGGGATGTCACTGTCATCAATGAGATACTCCGTCTTAGTTCCGTTTTTCTGGGTTGTATAAGTAATTTCAAAACGTTTCAGTATTTCTTCGAACGAAACCAGATTTTTATCCGAGAAAACTTCCCTGCCTTCGAGGTATTTGTATCCCTTGACTTTATCCTGAGCCATCATCTTGAACAAGACAGTAAACAGATTCATCCTGTCTCCGATAGGATAGGTCGGATAATATAAAGCTGCATTATCATCTTTAGTGACATCTATCCAGCGATAGACTTCCCGAAGCCAGGGAACGTCTGTTACATCTTGCGTTTGTTCCTGATTTTTAGCTTCCGCCCTGACACTGAGCGAAGGCAGACCTGAATCTTTCGTCTCTGTTTGCCTGCTGCGCGGCGTCCTTCGTTCGGAAGGATTTGTCGTTTGAGAGTTTGCATCCTGCATACAAAGTACAGCTAAAAACAATGCAACGATATAATAAAATGCTTTCATATATGTAATCAAGATATATTTTAATTGATAGTGATGTCTAGAGTGGATAACTCCCTTTCAATTCCGTCAGGGCCTTTAGCTATAATTTTCCGGATAAACAGTACTTTCCCCCTGTTCATCTGGCGAATCCGTTCTTTCTGGGAAGTGGAGAAATTCTTTCCGTTCGAAATGTCCGACATGAACGTTCCCATACTTTCGTCTGAGGTCATCGTTTCAAACTTGACAACGGTGAACGGAATATTTAATATTCCGTCATCAATTGCGGCTTTTAACTCTGTAATATTGGACAGACTGCTTTTTGACAATTTTCCTTTTTTGTATTGAACGACATTACCTTTATCGTCTTTATATTCCAGATAAGGAGTCGGATCGGGTAATCTTCTGACTCTGAACGTATTTTTCGCCATCTCCTGAGAATGTCCTCCGGTTTGAGCGGTCACGGTGATTACAGCATCCGTTCCGATTGTATTCGGACGAGCTGTCCATAAACCTTCTCCTTTGCGGGTCAGCGTTCCGTTGGTCATTGTGGCTGAAATATTTTGTCCGGCTACTCCGGGAACAGCAATGCGGATGTCGTTGTCTATTCCGGCATAAAGCACGTTCATAAGTACAGGCGCTACAGTTGCGCTGGGTTCAATCACAAAATATTCTGTGGAAAATGGAAATTTCTTGATCGTTCCGTCAACGCCTGTCAATTGAATATCTCCTTTGACCGTACGTTGTCCGCTGGCGCCGGCGCCTTCCGTGAAATGTCCGTTGGAGATTTCCCTTCCGTTAGCGATAATCACCGGACGCAAAGTCGTATCAACCGAAGCCAGAATGATTTCCGCTTCATAACTACCACCTCTCATTACCATTTGGGATTTTGGGACTACCTGAGCTTCCATTTTATTCACCCGATAATCGCTCACATCAATATTCTTCAACAAAGTACTCAAAACCTCTCCCTCCGCATAACGGATATCATTTTGCATTTTAGTAAGTAAGGTGACGGCAGCCGCGACGGGCATCTGAAAGAACATCGATTCTTCCCAGCTTTGTTTATTTTCTTTCGCTTTCCGGGAAGGAGCGGTACTTAGATTATTTTCAATAATGCGTTTTTTGATTGTATCCGTAACCAGGGAAGTGACATATTGGCGATAATCGTCAATGTTATTTTTCAGCCTGGTTGCATCATTTTTTCCCGGTTCGAACATGACTTCAAAAGCAGCATTCAGATCGTCGGGATGTTTCAGGTTACTGGGGTCTCCGTTTTCTCCGTCGGATTTACAGACAATCCTGGTTTTGAGGTCTTCCGTATAATTAAACAATGAATCCGATTTCGTTTTGACCTGCCCCGCCAGCTCATACCAGATCTGTGTTTTCTCCGGATTGGTTTTATGATAATCATTCAATTCCGTGAAAATAAGTTCATTCCGGGTTGTCGAGGATTTGACCGTACGAAGCAAGCTTTCTTCCACCAATTCAAAACCATCCAAGACCTCATTGGATACATTGAGGGCAAGCATTCCGATGAAAACCAGATACAACAGGTTGATCATCTTTTGTCTTGGTGAATTTGTGTTATTTGCCATTCTCTTTTAGTTACAAGTTGCGAGTTTTATGACTTTTTTCGTTTCATGTGTTGGGATTCTGTCCCTGACTCTGATTATAATTTCCGGCCTGGGGATTCTGTGGATTAGGATTATTATATCCGCCTACCATTCCCGGATTGAACGGAGGATTCTGATTGAACCCCGGATAACCCGTATTGGGATTATACCCGGCTCCGCCCGGCATATTCATGTTCATATTCATTGTCATTGCATTCAATAAACGGGCGTAAACCGAATTGAGCGCCGCGATGTGATGTGTCATTTTTTCTGTTTCTCCACGGAAAACCGTACTATCCATGACAGAACCTTCGTACATGTCTTTCATCCGCAGCAAACCGGCATTGATTCTGCTGATGGCTTCCATCTGAGAAGTAATGCTTTGTATTTGTATTTCGTAAATCGCATTCAGTTTGGTTACGTTCTGATTCAATGCATCCATTTGAGAAACGTAATTTTTAGAGTTGTCGGTGACTCCGTCAGAATTATCCGTAATATTGCGATATGAACCTAAAAGCGTTTCCGAAACGTTGGTCAGATCATCGGTTACCGAACTGAATTTTTCCATTTTTTCAGCCATTCCGTTCAACTTTTCGAGATATTCTTTGGTTGCATCGGTCAGTTCAGACATTTTTGAAATCTGCTCAGCCGCTCCCGCCATTTTCTTGATACTTTCAGACAATGCATTGGTTTGTTCTTCCGAGATTTCCACATGGGAAGGTATTCCGAAAGATTGTTTAGTTTCTGTTGGAGTATATTCGGGATTATAACTTCCATCGGTGCCGGCTCCACCACCGCCACCGAATACCCTGCCTCCAATGACAATAGGACCTCCCCCGCCGGGAAAACCGCCGCCTTTTACTCCGGTTTCAGTTCCTGCAACTCCTTGTTCTGTTCCAGATAAACCTCCGGAAACAAAACCACCGCCGCCAACAATAATGGAACCGCCTCCGCCGCCATGCCCGGAAAATCCTTTGCTCTTAGCGCCGGCAACCAATCCTCTATTTTCATCGTCAACGTCCTGTTCCGCTCCCGGAAAATCACCGGAAACAAAACCGCCGCCACCTCCGTTACCACCACCGGAGAAATCCGGACGATCTTCCGCATCGTTGGTGTCAAGTACAGGGAAAACCTGTTCCCACTGATATTCTTTGGGTGGTTTATCGAATGCCGCGATAGCAAATACGATGGCTTCGGTGATCAGACCGATGTACAGGAAAATACTTCCCAATCCATAAGGCCAGTGATTCAGTTTGGCTAATACGCCAATCAATACAATGGTTGCTCCCCAATTGTAGAAAAACTGGAAAAAACGTTTGCCCTGATCTTTCGACAGGAACTTTTCAACCAGGTTTTTATATCTTCTTTTGATTCCCATATTTTTTTAGTTACGAGTTACATTACTTTACTTCTTACTGAATCCCACCTGAGTTCTTACGCAACGGAAGCCGATGTAAGAACGTTGTTCGTTCTGATATTCGGAGCTTCTCACATCTGAACGTACGAAATGCGCTACATCTTTCCAGGAACCTCCTCTGACCACTTTTTTCTTCATAGCGTAGGGGTCTTCCTTGGCCGAGTTGTAACGATATTCTGGATTCATATCATTCATGATTTCCGGGCCAGATTCAAGAAAACTGGTAGAAGTCCATTCCGCAACGTTTCCGGCCATGTCGTATAATCCGAATTCATTGGGAGAATAGGAAGCTACCTTGGCGGTGATTAAATGTCCGTCTTTTACATAGTTACCTTTATCCGGTTTAAAGTTACCGAGGAAACAACCTTTGTCTCCGGTGACACTCTCCTGGCTCCATGGATACTTGTTTTCATTTTTTCCGCTCCTGGCTGCATATTCGAACTCCGCCTCCGTCGGTAAACGATAAGGCTCGATCGTACGTCCTCCAGAGCTGGCGGACATCATCAGATAATTGGTTCTCCAGACACAGAAAGCGGTTGCCTGTTCCCAGGAAACGCCCACGACCGGATAATCATTATAGCCTGGATGATTGAAATACATCCGCATATACGGTTCATTGTATGCGTTGTTGAAGTCGTTCACCCAACAACTTTCATCCGGATAAATATTGATGATACGAGTATGCAAAAAGTCGAAAATAGTACCTAATTGACGGGTAATCGTTTCGTTGACAATAGATTTATCTTCTGTGAAATAGGCTGTATCTTTTGAGATCATAACCACTTCATTCGGATCGACTGTAACGTCTGTATTTTTGACTCTATCTGCCGGATTGAGACGGTTCTTGCGAAGGGAAGCAGTGGTATAATCGAACCAGTCGTAACGAAAGTTCAATTGTTGCGGGTCTAATTTTTTCTCCCGGGTAATGGGATGAATATAATAGACGCTGTTGATAGCAGCCAGCTCTTCTTCTGTCGCTTTTTTCTCAATGGGAATCGGACGGTTCCAGTTCAGGATCGGCGGGTCAATCGGATCTCCGTTTTTGTCTTCTGTTATTTTGTAACGGTCATCACCGCCATAGGCAGGATCATATAGACGTTCCCTGACGATAGAATCCCTGACGAAATAAACAAATTGACGATATTTTGCATTGGTGATCTCAGTTTCATCCATCCAAAATGCGTCTACGGAAATCCCTTTCGGGTCCTGATGAATTCCCCACAAGGAATCTTTTTCTGAGGGTCCCATATCAAAAGCTCCTCTTTTTATCAAAACCATCCCGTATGGAGAAGGTTCGCTCCAGGAGGGAGCGCTTACTCCCGTGAGTTCTCCTCCGGGACCCTGCA
>JAVBSK010000381.1:0-19810 GCA_031556755.1 Bacteroidales bacterium
AAAAATCAGCATGTTGTTTCTAATGGATAAATTCATTCAAAAGCACAGTCAATCCCAATGGATATTGGATTTCGAAGGATCTTCCATAGAAAATGTCGCTCGTTTTTATCAGGGATTCGGGGCTGATGACAAGCCTTACGGGGTAATAAAAAGAGAAAACCTTTATTCAAAAGTTTTCTCTTTCATGAAAAATCATTCTGTATTTTAGACACTGAAAATCAAAGCTTCAGATCTCACCGAATCTCCTATACAGCTTCATTTAAGATTTTGTCTATCAGATCCAATTCTTCCTCCGAAAAGTTCAGATTTTCCAAAGCCTTGATATTGTCATCCAACTGCGCCACGGAACTCGTCCCGATGATGACAGATGTTACCACTTTCCGGTAAAGCACCCATACCAAAGCCATTTCTGCCAATGTCTGTCCCCGTTGCCCAGCCAGTTCATTCAGACGACGCACTTTTCCGATTACCTCTTCCGAGACTTGCTCCTTTTGCAAAAACCCGTGCGCCTTGGCCGCACGCGAGGATTCAGGAATACCATTCAGGTATTTATTTGTCAGTAAACCCTGAGCCAGAGGTGAAAATGCAACAAAACCCGTCCCGTATTTTTCACTTAGCAAAAATATATCTTTCTCCATATCCCGATTCAACATGCTATATTTCCCTTGATAAACCAGACAAGGGATATGTTGATCTTTCAATATCTCAAATGCCTTCTCTGCTTCTTTCTGAGGATATTTAGATATTCCTATATAAAGCGCTTTTCCTTGCTTAACAATATCAGCAAGCGCATGAGCAGTCTCTTCAAGAGGAGTATAAGGATCATAACGATGGGAATAAAATATATCGAAATATCCCAGGCCTGTCCGTTTCAGACTTTGATCGATACTGGCCATAATATACTTCCGGGAACCTCCGTCTCCATACGGGCCATTCCACATCAAATGACCTGCTTTAGAAGAAATTATCATTTCATCACGGTGGGCATTCAGTTGTCTGGAAAGGATTTTCCCGAAATTACTTTCTGCACTACCCGGAGGCGGTCCATAATTATTGGCCAGGTCAAAATGTGTAATTCCTTGTTCAAACGCCCTGCAAATCATTTTTTCCGCAATGGAAAAATCATCCACATCTCCAAAATTATGCCACAATCCGAGTGACAATTGCGGCAATTTCAATCCGCTTTTTCCACAATATTGATAATTCATAATCTATTAATTAATTGTTTACATACTCACACGGATAAAGAATTTATGCATCCATCAGCGTTCTTTCCCGTTATTTTTCTCCATATAAATTTCCATCAGCCTGTGTACCGGATAATTTTCTATTTCAGAAGATAACAACTTCTGATAAGGCCCCATGGATTCAAATTCCTCCTCCAATACAACCTCATAAAAATCCGCCCACAAAATTCGGTGTGTCAAGACATGTTTTTTATTCTCCAACACAGGCCGGAAAACGCACTTGTCCGCATACGGAAATAATCTTATAAAATCTTCCTGTATCCTTAATAATTCAAACGGTTGATGTTCTGTCGTTTCTATCACTGGAAATTCATACAGATTTTGCCAGATATCCTTCTGAATTCTTTTTTTGAGATAAGTATAGTCTCCACATTTAATGTGGAAATAATTAAAATATCTGTTTTTAACCGCCACTTTGTTAAGTTTGACAGGATATTTTTCCGTTTCAGACATCTTGTAAGCAAAACATTTTTCGGCAAAAGGACAAGTTCCACATACCGGAGAAACAGGAACACACTGTAAAGCGCCAAATTCCATAATGGCCTGATTGAACAATCCCGAACGGTTTACATCCATCAGACTCTCCGCTATTTTCGTAAAAATCTTTTTTCCCCGAGTCGTATCAATAGGCTCGGCAATCATCAATAAACGGGAAAGGAAACGGAAAACATTTCCATCCACCACCGGATAGGGTTTATTCCAGGCAAAAGAAACAATTGCCGCTGCGGTGTACTCCCCTATTCCCTTCAACTTCAATATAGAATCATAATCTTTCGGAAACTTTCCGCCGAAATCATCCATTATCATTCCAGCAGTACGATGCAGGTTCCTCGCCCGGGAATAATAGCCCAATCCCTGCCAATATTTCAGGACTTCCCGCTCTTCCGTAGCAGCCAAAGATTCCACATCTGGGAACCTTTCTATAAACCTCAGGTAATAATTCCAGCCTTGATTCACTCGGGTCTGTTGCAGAATAATCTCTGAAATCCATATTTTATACGGATCATCTATTCCACGCCACGGTAAGTCACGTTTGTTCAATTCATACCAATCAATTAACTTTTCGGATATGAAACACCTATCCGACAGAGTTATATGTGCAATTTCTTCGACTCCTTTATTCATAGCTATAGACAAACGTACGTAGTTTTTTCTAAAAACTATCACATATTTATCAAAATTGATTGAATTTATTTTCCCGAGAAGAATAAAAGACGTATATTTGCAGTCCAAAAAACGAAGAATACAGTATATAACTAAAATTTCAATCATGACAAAAGCTGATATCGTAAGCGAAATTTCTAAGAACACTGGTATTGACAGGAACACAGTTCTTAGCACTGTTGAGGCATTCATGGAAACCGTAATGGGCTCAATGACACAAGGAGAAAACGTATATTTACGTGGATTCGGTTCTTTCGTAGTAAAGAAAAGAGCCGCCAAAGCCGCTCGTGACATTCAAAATGAAACGACTATCATTATTCCGGAACGTTTTGTTCCTACATTCAAACCTTCTCAATATTTCGCGGAAAGATTAAAAACAAACCTTGACGGAAAGAAGTGATTTATTTGAATATTAACTTAATAAATTGACAGACAACATGCCAAGCGGAAAAAAAAGAAAAAGACACAAGATGTCTACGCATAAGCGAAAAAAAAGACTGAGGAAGAATAGGCACAAGAAAAAGAAATAAGGTTTATTCTTTGTTAAAGGTTAAAGGTGTACGCTTCGAAGTCCGCACGTTTAACCTTTAATTTTTATTTATTTATCCATTCATCTTTTAAACAAAAACAAACAACATTGTGATCAGCGAATTAGTAGTCGACGTTCAGCCTAAAGAAATATCCATTGCTGTTTTAGAGGACAAGAAACTAGTTGAACTCAAAAAAGAAGCTCGTAATATTTCTTTTTCGGTGGGAGATGTCTATCTCGGTAAAGTAAAAAAAATTATGCCGGGACTGAATGCTGCATTTGTTGATGTCGGACACAAAAAAGATGCTTTTCTTCACTATCAGGATCTAGGACCCAATTTCAATTCTTTGCAAAAATTTCTCCAAACGGTAAACACCGGAGAAAAGAAAAAAGTACCTGCCATCGGCAAAATGCAACGACTTCCAGACATTCCCAAAGAAGGAAGTATCGCTGACATTGTAAAACAAGGAGATGAGGTTTTGGTACAAGTAACCAAAGAACCGATTTCCACCAAAGGACCCAGACTGTCCTCGGAAGTCTCTTTTGCAGGTAGGTTTTTAGTCGCAATCCCTTTCGGAGACAAAGTTTCCGTTTCACAAAAAATCAAATCAGGCGAAGAACGCGCTAGACTCAAACAACTGATACTTAGTATCAAACCGAAGAACTTCGGAGTTATTGTCCGCACTTCTGCCGAAGGAAAAAAAGTAGCGGAGTTAGACTCAGAATTGAAAACTTTAATCAAACGTTGGGATGACAACGTTTCCAAAATAGCCAAGAACAAGGCTCCATCTCTCATCCTTGAAGAGACCGGACGGACAGTTGGCGTTTTGAGAGATATCTTCAATCCCTCGTTTCAACACATTTATGTCAACGACCAGGACGTATATAATGAAATACTCGATTACGTAGGAATCATCGCTCCGGAACGCACAGATATTGTAGAACATTACAAAGGAGAATTGCCTATTTTTGACAATTTCGGTCTAACCAAACAAGTCAAATCAAGTTTTGGAAAGACAGTTACATTCAAAAGCGGAGCTTACCTGATCATAGAACATACCGAAGCCATGTACGTCGTCGACGTGAACAGCGGTAACCGTTCAAAATCGAGTACAGGACAAGAAAATACAGCCATCGATGTCAATACGGCGGCGGCAGATGAAATCGCCCGCCAGTTGCGACTTCGTGACATAGGAGGAATTATCGTTGTCGATTTCATAGACATGCACGAGACGGAAAATCGCACTAAATTGTTTGAACACATGCGCAATGCCATGGCGCTCGACAGAGCCAAACACAATATCCTTCCGTTAAGCAAATTCGGTCTGATGCAAATCACACGACAACGCGTACGCCCGGCGTTGGACTTCAATACCCCGGAAAAATGCCCCACCTGTCTCGGGAAAGGAGAAATTCAATCTTCGATCCTGTTTACCGAACTATTGGAGGAAAAAATCAGATTTGTGATAGAAAATGTGAAAGTGAAGCATTTTAATTTGCATGTACATCCATACATTGCAGCATTTATCAGGAAAGGTTTCATCTCCTTGAATCTGAAGTGGAAAATGAAATATTCCTGGAATATTAAAATTATACCGAATCAAAGTTTAGGTCTTCTTGAATATAAATTCTTTGACCGGGATAAAAATGAAATTGACCCGAAAGACGAAGTTCTTTCCGTTTAAGAAGAATTGTGCTCAAGCAAAGTGCAATCTTTCTACAAAAAAATCAAGCAGTTACAACAGTTTGTAACTGCTTTTTTTGTCTAATTCCCTTTTTTTTTCCAGATTTGCATAAAATTAAACGAACTTTGAACAATCTCAAGCATAGATTAAAAAATATTTTTTCGAATCACAACAAAGTATTTGAGAATTATTTTTTCATGACATTACTCCAGGTTGCATCTCCATTGGTAGGCTTTGTCATATATCCTTACCTGATCAGGATACTGGAACCTCAAAACTATGGGTTGTATGTTTTTTCTCTGTCCATATCCAATTATGTAGCTATTTTCATCTCTTTCGGTTTCTCCTGGACAGGAGTCAGAGAGATTACGCTCCACCAAGAAAATCAAAAGGAAAAAAACCGGATTATATCCGAAATATTCTTTTCAAAATTCTATTTGTTATTACTGGTTTCTATTATATTTTATTTTTTGGTACTGTACATCCCGTTTTTCACCAGATACTGGGCTATCTTCCTGTGCTGTTTTTTACAGGCTGTTATTTCCGATTTATTTTTTCCGGTATGGTTTTTTCAGGGAATTCAGAAAATGAAAGTTGTGACTTATATACAATTATTCATCCGTATACTCTCTATACCTCTTGTTTTTATTTTTGTAAAAACAAACAAAGATGTACTTAATTATGCAATAATTACTTCAGCAACCGCGATATTGGGAGCTTTGATCGCAGTCGGAATCATGTATTACAAAGAAAACATCAGGCTCTATTTCATTCCGTTTAAGCGCCTGAAAAAATGTTACAAGGAGGCTATTCCTTTTTTCCTGACCAATACCATTGGAGCCGCCAAAAGGGAAGCTTTACCAATTATTACAGGTTCTTTTTTAAGCCTCTCCGATGTTGCTCTATATGATTTGGCAAACAAAATAGTATGGATCCCCGGTTTACTCACAGATAAGATCAACGGAGCCCTTTTCCCTGAAGTGATCAAACACCCTGAAAAATCCAGAACAAGAAAAATCATTCTTTCGGAAATTTATATCGGTTTATCGATGATTTTCTTTGTCATTGTTGCATCCTACTGGTTAATTCCCATATTGGGGGGGAAAGCTATGACAGGAGCCTACGCTCTCTCATGCATTTTGAGTATCATCATTTTAACCAATTTATTATCGGGAGCTTGTATGAATTTCATTTTTATACCCTATAAAAAATATTACTACATCACCCAATTACAAATAGTTGCACTTTTCACAATTTTTATCTTCTGTTTACCTGTACTTATCTGGCCTTCGGTTTATGTTATTGTTATCGCAGCAGTTCTGGGCGGCATCGCTGAAGTAATCTATTCTTTTTACCGAATAAAACAGCATCACATGCTGAGTTGAAATTGATATATGATGACTTTTACAGAAAATATAAAACAACTGATACTTAAGCTATTGACAGCAAATCAACGAGATATGCTTGCTGCCAGAAAACGGCTTCATT
The DNA here is from genome assembly GCA_031556755.1 of Bacteroidales bacterium. GTDB lineage: Bacteria > Bacteroidota > Bacteroidia > Bacteroidales > Azobacteroidaceae > JAIRVZ01. The sequence goes on from JAVBSK010000381.1 coordinate 6,114, forward strand.
TAGGGAAAAGAATACATCCCGACAAACAATTATTCATCATGACCTTTGACGGAAAATTTTTTCACGGAGGTTTAACCGATCGGTTGAAAGGGATTATTTCCACTTTCCATTTCTGCCAATGTGAAGGAATTGACTTCCGGATACGCCATATCCATCCTTTCAATCTGGAGGATTATTTATTGCCCAATGAATACGATTGGCGGCTGAAAGAAAACGATCCTCTTAGCTTTCACTGGCTTGAAACCAAGTTTGCCAACCTGATAGGGAAAAATTTATTTCAACGATTAAAAAATCTACACACTGGAAAACAAATCCATTGTTATGCCAACTGGAATATTGTTCCTGAATTGAATGCCTATTATCATACAACTTATACCTGGGGAAATCTGTTCAGGAAATTGTTTCGACCATCGGAAGAATTATTGCAACAAATACGTATCGCTCAACAGCAAATCGGAGGAGAATATGTATGTGTCGTTTTTCGTTTTCAGCAATTATTGGGAGATTTTAAGGAATACGAGTATGAGGAACTCTCGGATAATGATAAAGAAATCCTGAAAAACAAATGCAGGAAAGCAATCCTCGATCTTCAGGAATCACAGGCTTGTCAACGGATATTAGTCACTTCCGACAGTACTTCTTTTCTGCGGTACATCGCTCCGATGGAACATATTTTTGTCTTCACAGATGAAGTCGTCCATATGGACACAGTAAAAGACGCTTCGTATCAAACTTATGTAAAATCATTTTTTGATTTCTACATGCTCTCGGAAGGAATCAAGATATTTTCAATAGGAATTAATGATATGTATAAAACGGAATTTCCTCTTTATGCCGCACAACTGAACAATATTCCTTTTGAACGAATTTTCATTGAATAAAAAATCCATACAGATTTCACATGGAAGAATATCAAAAAATAAAAGTGCTTCAAATTCCATCCTGGTATCCCCCAGAAGGCGGTGAATTTTGCAGTGAACAAGCTGTTTTATTAAAAAAAGCCGGTATTGATATTGAAGTATTGGCTCACGTTGTTCTTCCTGCCAGAAAATACAAATGGAAAATATTTTCTTTTCTGTTCAAAAAACCTTTTTATTCCACCGAAAACGGAGTGAAAGTTTTCCGGGCTTACTATCTGAAAATCCCCCGTTCGGAAAAACTGAACATGAAAAGATGGACGGAAAAAACATTTCACCTGTTCGAACAATACCTGAAAGAAAACGGGAAACCAGACATCATCCACATCCATTGTTTCAAATGGGCGGGTCTTGTCGGTTACCTGATCAAGGAAAAGTACGATATTCCATACGTCATCACGGAACATCACGGAATGTTCGGGCATGAATCGGATTATACGAGAAAAAGTCTGAAAGAGTGGTATATTCAATATTTAGAGAAAATTTTCTCCCGTGCAAATTACATTTTGCCGGTGGGAAGTCCTCAAATCAAAAAAATAAGCTCTTTTTCCTCTCCCCGAATTCCGATCAGAGTCGTTTCAAATGTAATTGATACAAATATATTTACGTATAAGGAACGAAAGAAAAAATCAGTTGGCAAGAGTTTTACTTTTTTTGCAGCCAACAGTTATAGTCATTACAAAGCTTATGATATTCTTTTAAAGGCTTTTGATCTCGTTTGCATGGAAAATGAAGATGTAAATTTGCGGATTGCAGGCAGCCATTTTGACGAAAAAGATTTCCAACAATTACTGAGTCTATGTTCTTACAAAAATAAAATCTATTTTTGCGGTTATTTATCTTCCGAAGAAATCTATCGGGAACTGAATCAAGCGGATGCTTTGGTACTGCCCAGCCGAGCGGAATCACAATCCATCACCGTGTTGGAAGCTTTATCGACAGGACTTCCTGTCGTATGTACCGAAGTTGTTCCGATAGAAGTGGCTGGAGATAATGATGCCTACAGGGTTCCGGTGGAAGATCCCGATGCTTTGGCCAAAGCCATGTTAAAGATGGTTGAGAACAGACATCTGTTTGACGAAAAGGAGATTTCTCGCCGGGCGCAAACAATGGCATCTCCGGAAGCCTTTATAAAAATTACAAAAGAAATTTATCAACAGGTCTTGAAAAATCATGGTTGAAGTACAACTGACAAATCGCGACAAAGGCTTTCAATGGTTCTCCGGAAAAGGAATCTTCGTAAAAGGGATGGCTTTTTCGAAAGATAACTTTTTATTGGAAGGAAAGACATTGCTTGACTATTTCGACGGAGTCAGAACAATCGAGGCATTCATACTGAAACTCTCCGGGCTCAATGGAATGTTCTCTGTTATTATTGCAGATGGCGAACATGTCATTGCCGCCTCAGATGCATTAAGGAATTTTCCCATTCTATACAATATCAAAGAAAAAACAATTCGTTTATCTGATCACTACTGCACTTTCACGAAAGAAAAACGAAACCTGAATCAGGAATCCGTCCGGACGATGCGGCACATGGGATATGTGATGGGAAATGATACACTGATAGAAGGCATTCACCAAATCCAGGGAGGAGAATATCTCTTTTTTGACGGAGAAAAAGCAGAAATCAAACGTTGGCATCAACTTCCGGACAGACCCGATCTGTCCTACAGTTACGAGAACAGGAAAGAAGCGTTCAAAAAAACATTATCAGACATCACCGCACGTCTTGCTCTCACCATTGGAAACCGTCCCGTCGCATTGCCTTTGAGCGGAGGTTTCGACTCCCGCCTGATCGGACTACTGTTGAAAAAAGCCGGAATTCAAAACGTGACTTGTTTTACATACGGCAATCCTGAACACAGGGAAACCAAAACATCGAAAGAAATAGCCCGCAAATTGGGATTTCGTTGGATGATCGTTGATTATAAAGAGTATATTTTCCAGAATTATCTTCTTTATCCCGATTTCAACGAGTATGTAGATTTCATTGCTAACGCCATCTCATTCCCGTATTTACAGGAATTCTTCGCGGCTCGTTATTTAAAATCCGGAAAAATATTCGCCGACAACACCCTATTTATACCCGGTCATTCAGGAGATATGTTAGCCGGAAGTCACCTGCATCCGGACATGAAACAGTTCGAATCCAAGCAAGATCTGGCGCGTAAAATCTTCAGAAATAACGGGCAACAGCTTCCTTTCCAAAAGAAAGAAAGTCAATTTATATTACAAAAAATCGAAGAAAATACATTCCCTGAGTTATATCACTTCACCCACCTCTCCCATGACGATTGGAATATCACCCAACGTCAATCCAAACAAATTGTCAATTCTTCGAAAGTCTGGACTTTCTTTGGTTATCAATACATTTTACCTTTGTGGGACAAAGATTTGATAGAATTATTCTCCGGTATGCCTTTTGAATACCGATTATATAAAAAATTGTACGACGAAGTATTAATGGAACTTTTTGAGGAAAATGGCCTTTTATCGGAAGAAGAGAAGAAAGCATCAGGGAAAGAAAGAAAGCGTACTTTTCTGAAAATAAAATTGAAAGAATATTTTCCCTTCATGAGTCTCCTGAAACCTCCATACTTCCAGGATTGCTTTTATTTCAAAGAGTTATTACAAACCATGTTGAAAAAAATGCCTCCGATGAAATACAATCAGGGAAATGCCATCCTATCGGCATGGTACATCCAACACTTAACAAAACAATTAGAAGATACGATATAATTTTAACGGACAAACAAATGAACAAGAAAGATAAAATAGTAATATACCAGGTTTTACCCCGGCTTTTTGGCAACGACAACGCAAATAATAGAAAAAACGGTACGATAGCAGAAAATGGTTGTGGAAAATTTACAGCATTCTCTGATATCGCATTGAACGAAATAAAAGGGATGGGATTTACCCACATCTGGTATACCGGAATCCTGGAACATGCGACCCAGAGCGATTATTCCCAGATCGGCATTCCCCTGGATCATCCGGCTATTGTGAAAGGAATCGCAGGCTCTCCTTACGCTATCAAGGATTATTACGATGTATCTCCCGATCTGGCGGAAAACCCCAGGCAACGGATGAAAGAATTTCAAGCCTTGGTGAGCCGTTCACATGGAACCGGATTAAAAGTAATTATCGATTTCGTTCCTAATCATGTGGCCAGACAATATCATTCCGACGCCAAACCCCAAAAGGTAATCGATCTTGGAGTAAAAGACAACACAAACGCTCCTTTCGACAGTAACAACAATTTTTATTACATCCCGGGAGAAGCTTTTTCTCCCCAGTTCGATCTGACGGATAACAATAAAAGGAAGTATCATGAATTTCCCGCCAAAGCGACCGGGAACAACAGGTTTGATGCGCATCCCGACATCAACGACTGGTATGAAACAGTCAAGTTGAACTATGGAGTAGATTTTTTCAACGGAGGGACAACTCATTTCGACAATATTCCGGACACCTGGCGAAAAATGTCGGATATTTTATTATTCTGGGCTTCTAAAAAGGTGGACGGATTCAGATGCGACATGGCGGAAATGGTCCCCGTTGAATTTTGGGAATGGTCCATTCCTCTGATCAAAGAAAAATATCCGGAAATTATTTTTATTGCTGATGTTTATAATCCCTTTGAATACCGCAACTACCTGTGGAGAGGTAAATTTGACTATCTGTACGATAAAATGGGACTATACGATACGCTTCGGGCTGTTATTTGTGGACATCAGCCTGCAAGCTCCATCACGAACTGTTGGCAATCAGTCGAAGGTATACAAAACCAAATGTTGAATTTCCTTGAAAACCACGATGAACAACGCATCGCTTCCGATTTTTTCGCCGGAAGTCCCCAAAGAGGAATCCCCGGAATGATTGTCTCCGCTACAATGAATATCAATCCCGTCATGCTGTATGCCGGGCAGGAATTAGGAGAAGCGGGCATGGACTGTGAGGGATTCAGCGGAAGGGACGGAAGAACCACCATCTTCGATTATTGGAGTGTAAAAACCATCCGGGATTGGAGAAACGACGGAAAATACGACGGAAAAAGGTTAGGAAAAGTAAGTAAAGAACTACGTAAGTTTTACAGCAATTTATTCAATCTATGTAACTCGGAAAGTGCAATCAGAGAAGGATTCTTCTATGATCTGATGTACGCCAATTATGAAAATCCGTTTTTCAATCAGGAAAAACAATATGCATACCTCCGACACACGGAAAAAGAGATTCTTCTGATCGTAGTCAATTTTGAAGACCGGGAGGTGGAATCTTCAGTTCTCATCCCTAAGCATGTTTTTGAATGTCTCGGAATCAATCTCAAAAAATTAACCGGAGGGACAGAACTCCTGACCGGAAAGAAAACAACTTCATTCCTTCAACCTGACAAATTATTTAAAACAATCCTGAAAGCGAACAGCGGACAAATTCATAAGTTTCCTCTGTATTTACATGTTTAATTAGAGGTATAAGGATAGAAAATTCATTCAATTTACGCTTATATTGATTCAACTTGCTGTTTTTCTTCTATAAAAAGAGAGCATTTATATTTTTTTGCTATACCTTTGCTTTCGGGTATTTTTTACCCTTAACAAACACAGAAAGACAAATCCTGCATTTTTTTAGTATTCATAACAATACCATGAAAAAAATACATTATTGTATCTTATTGTTCGTCCTGACTGTTTTCGCGTCCTGCAACAAAGGAGAAGGCTTGGGTGGTTCTTCCGCCATCGAAGGATATGTATATGAAATCGTTCATACCGACGATAATTTCTCTTTTGAAACAGATACAATCCCTGCAGTCGGGAAAAAAGTATACATTGTATACGGAGAAAATGAAGACGGACCCGTCGCGGACAAAGAAGTCGATACGAATAAAAACGGGATGTATCATTTCGAATACCTGAGGGAAGGCAAATACAATGTTTATGCATTATCTTCTTATCCCGACGAGCTGGCGGGAAGAAAAGAAGCAGTTGTCAAAGCGGTAAGAGTAGGTTCTGGAACTGCTCATGCGGAAGACATTTACATCCATACAGGAAAGGCTTACGGACTTTCCATGATCAAAGGATCGGTTTTCGTGCAGTATTATGATAAATATGTAAAAATCGGAGAACCTGTACCTGCCGTTGAAACCAGGGTTTATATCAAAAAAGTAGGTGAAAACGCCCCGTTCAATGATGTACGTGTCGGAAATGAAGGTGACTTCATCTTCCAGAAAATTCCTCCCGGAAAGTATGAAATCTATTCCGTCACGGAAAAAATAAATCAAAAAAATCAACTTTTCCCGACAGGATTGCAAACCATCGATGTAAAGCAAGCTCATGTCACTTATGAATTGTCTGAAACTTTTAATATCATTATAAACATATAATTCTGCATCAGCAATGAAACTCAAACAAATCTCCATCCTTTTATTTCTTTTGATAGGATCTGTATCTTTCAATATATTTTCTCAAAATAATATTCCTGCTGCAAGACCATCAACACAAGCTCCTACCACCCTCGAAGAGAAGAGGGAACGGAGACAAAACATGGTCGTAAAAGAGTGGAATTCCGAACATGGAGGAAAAAGGAAATGGATGGATCACATGACGGTTTATGATTCTTACGGAAGGAAAATAGAAGAAGCTGAGTATGCAACTTACGGTCAACGTGAACGGGTCACATTTGAGTACGGAGAAGATGATAAATGCATCAAAGAAATCGTATATAACGACAAAAACAAAGTATACAGGATTCGTAAATATGAATATAATCCCGACGGGACAAAGAAAGTGCAATATAACTATCTGCCCAACGGAAAATTATATTCCACCAAAGTTTTTGAATATTCATACAAATAGTAATTCCTCCGACAACATTCTGATATACCATGCGTAAACAAATTGAGTCTATTTTAGAAAAGATGTCTCCTATTACTTTGGAAGAAATGAAAGACATCCAATTGATGGACAGAGTGGACTCCAAGTTCGTCATACCCATGAGACATCTGCCGGAACTACTGGAAGCAATGTCTTCAGACTTCATGGTACAAACCAAAGAAGATACAAAAATAGCTCCTTATACAACTCAATATTTCGACACCTCCGATTTGAAATTTTTCTCCATGCATCAAAATGGAAAGTTGAATCGTCAGAAAATAAGGATACGTACTTATACCGACTCCAATCTCTCTTTCCTGGAAATAAAAAATAAAAGCAACAAAGGAAGAACCAGCAAAGTCAGGGTCAAAGTCAACAACAGTCATGTCACATCAATTGATGAATTGAATGACAAAGATAAATTTCTCGACGAACACGCTTTCTTCGAAAAAGAATCTTTGGTTCCTATATTGGAGAACTCTTTCAAACGGATAACATTTGTAAATAACCGGAAAACAGAACGGATCACTATTGACATGCAATTGACTTTTTTCAACTACAAAACGAGTTTAAGTACGGAAATGGATGAAGTTGTTATTCTGGAACTGAAACAGGATGGCCTGCAACGATCCGATTTCCGGGAAATACTCAACCGGATGAGAGTCAAACCGATGTCTTTCAGCAAATATTGCATGGGAATTACGGCGACAAACCCGGAGATAAAAAGTAATCGATTTAAAAAGAAAATTATAACATTAAATAAACTAATCCAGAAATGATTCAAGCAGATTTTCCTGAGTACGACCCGAGTATCGCTTCCGAATTCGGCAGTACGATAAGCGCAGATACCTTCATGGGTATTCCTTTATTCGAAGAAGTGTCCTTTTTGACCCTCCTGATGAGATTCACCTTCAACGTATTGATTTGTTGGATTATCATTCAATTCTTTTATTACAAAAAGAGTCACAGGAAAGACTACTACTTCACTTTCATGCTATTTTCCGTAACTGTATTCTTACTTATTTTTCTGCTAGACAATGTTTCCATGCAAATCGGATTTGCATTGGGACTGTTCGCCATCTTTGGTATGATCAGGTACCGGACGGAAACCGTGCCCATCAGGGAAATGACTTATCTGTTTGTCGTGATAGGAATCTCTGTCATCAATGGATTAGCTATGTCTGTCAGTTATGCAGAATTAGTAACGACCAACTTTCTGTTTATATTGGTCATCTGGATATTGGAAAGCAATAAAATATTAAAGCACACATCCTGCAAAATTGTCCTATACGAAAGGATACAATTGGTCAAACCGGAAAAAAGGGAAGAAATGATTGCCGATCTAAAAGATCGTACCGGACTGGATATCACAAAAGTAGAAGTCGGACATATCGACTTCCTAAGGGATGTCGCTTATGTAAAAGTTTACTACAATTCTCATTCAAACGAAATCAATACGATTGATAATATAACAAAATTCTCCTGATGAATCTGTTCAGATTTTCTATATTCTTAATCCTATTCCCTTTTGTTGCCTACGCTCAGGAAAGGGAGACTTTCTTCGGATCCTCTTTGTCTTTAGAAATAGAAAAAGAGTTGACCCAAAAGTTGGATATTTCCTTTGAAGAAGAATTAAGACTATTGGCGGATCTGAACTTCTACGACCGTTTGATGTCCGATATCGGATTGAATTACTCCCTCATCGACAAGCAACTAAAAATCGGAGCGCATTATTGCTACATTCACATGTTTAATACCGATTTTTTATACGAAAACAGACATCGTTATTATCTGTTTCTTTCATACAAACACGACATTAACAAGTTTACGCTCTCATGGAGAGGTAGATTACAGGGGACATACAGGGATGAATCCCGGGGAGCTTATAAAATCAATCCCAAGTATGCACTCCGAAACAAGTTTGAGGTAGCATATTCGATCTTCGGATCCCCCTGGAAACCTTATTTATCCTGCGAATTGACGAATTCCATCCATGACCCTTTGGGAGACGAACTCTACAAGATGAGAATGCAAGGAGGCGCCTCCTGGAGGCTGGATCGCACGACCTACCTCGAATTTTTCCTGCGAACGGATGAATATTTTATTGGAAATGACCCTCGAGTCATTTCCGTTGGCGTTGGATATAAAATGAAACTTTAAAATCCACAAAAAAAAGATTAAAATTTTGCAAAATCGGAAGAAAGCTTTATCTTTGCATCCGCTAAACAAGATGGTGGTTATAGCTCAGTTGGTTAGAGCATCAGATTGTGGTTCTGAGGGTCGCCGGTTCGAGCCCGGTTTTCCACCCATAAACAAGAAGGTGTCCCAAAAGGATGCCTTCTTTTTTTGTCAAGCCACGGTTTGCACGTTGATGTTTTTATATTTTATGGTCAAGTACCTGTTGTTTACTCTTATTCGGGTAAACAAACGTACTATTTGGACAATAGATCGCTTGTAAACTTTCAAACAGATTCTTAACATTCAATTGGTTATGAAAATAAAAAAAATCCTCCCTTTATTGAGTTTACTGTTTATTATACAGTTTTATATATCTTGTTCCGAAGATGAACTTAAAGGAGAGTGTGGAGGAATTGACAATCAGGAAATGGCTAAAGTTATTTCCAGGTTAGAAAATTCAGGAGGGTATTCCGGGTTTGCAAACGCGTTGAAGAACCTGGATGCTTCAAGCTTGCAATCAGGAGAATTTACGGTTTTCGCTGTTAGAGATACTCCTTTGAAGTTGACCTCCGGATTCTCACAAGAGGTCTTGAAACGGCATATTGTACAGGGAAAATATTCTCCGGAGCAGTTGAAACAATTCTCGAGTCTCATTGCTTTGAATGGTTCGGTTCTGCTTATATCTGTAGATGAAGAAGGAAATATCCACATCAATGGAGTGCAATTGGGCGATGCCATACAATCGGGCGGTGGCATTATCTTTCCGGTTGAAGCTGTTATTCCCGTGACAGGAAAAGTGAACAAAATCATGTTTACGGTTTATGCATGCAATATAAATTGGTCAATCGAAAATCCCGCACAAGGTATTCCCCAGCCCGGCGCTTTGATAAAGATCTTTGATGAAAATAAGAAATTGTATATAACACTGAAAGCCGATAGTAAAGGAAACGCTGAATTTCCCGCCGCAAATGGAAAAATTTATTATTACCTTGCTTCGTTCGAACAGTCAAGTAGTCTGTACGAAGGTTTTGCTGTTTCTGGCATCATAACATCTCAAGAGGAATTCGATGCTTTTCCTGAATACAGGACATCAATTGTGAAAAAAATCGGAGGATTAAAACTTGAAGATATAAATTGGGATGCTCGTATTGATAACCAAGATAAGAGTGATTATCATTACTTGAATTCTGATTCCCGGTCTGTTAATGTATATTTGGTTCCGGAATCATACAACCCTATTACATAAACTGAAATAACAAAACTGTTAATCTAAACATGCCGGCAATCTTTTCAAAAAACAATAGATATTTTCCTGGATTTTGTTGATAGTAATTTGCCGGAAAACCCCTCAATAATCTGTTATATAATTGAAAGCCAAGCATATCGCAGCCTTGAAATTGTCAATTCACAAAGAATATCTACAAATATCTTTTCTACTGAACCCTATCTACCTTCTCTGTTCATCGGTATAAAATTTGTGTTGTTACAAGATTGAACATTTCTGTTACGAGAATGAAAACATTCTCGGAAGATATTTACGTACTTTGCGCCGCTGTAATGTACAGCAGATTTTTCTTAATCCATGGAAACAACAAACTGCAAACTCAATCCGTGAAAACAATGAACTCAAATAAAAATCAGGAGCATATGAAAAAAAAAATTCTATCCTTTATCCTTTTCGTGTTTTTCCTACAGGGATGTAGCGACAATGACAACAAACAGGAACAGACTGAAAATCTCTTCAAACAAGGCTGGCAATTGGTTGCGGAAAAACTGAATGGCGTTGATGTGGACATCTCGGGTATTCCGATTCCGGAATTGATGTATTTCGGAGAGCAGAGCGTATGTTATTTAGCAATTCCTGTAAACAATCAGGGAGCTTGGACGTATAAAGACTCTCGCACTGCATGGAGTTACGACGATTCCAACCAGATGTTGAACATCGCTTCGTTATTGCCTGTCTCCAATTATGTGGAAACTATCACCAACAATGCCTTAGTCATTCGTTATAACGTACTCACTTCGACAGGAGGCATAGACACGTATGTTAAAGAATATCATCCTGCCAAAGTCAAAATCGAAAATCTGACCATCCGTTTGGACGAATAATAATCTGAGATGAAAAACATAAAATTATATTATATGAAGAATTTTCTTTTTGTTACGGGTATCGGATTAATGTCGCTCTTTTTTGCTTCCTGTGAAAAAGAAGATAAAGACCTCGCACCCCAATTGACCGGTTTCTGGCAGCAGGAACAAATCTATATTGATGATGCACCTCAAACCATGAGCGCTGGCGAACTTAATACGACGCTCTTGATGGACATTAATGGTGTTTATCGCTTATATGATGGAGTAAAAAATCAAGAACGTCCGGGTACCTGGTTATTTTCCGATGGAGATTGGTTGAATTTGACAATGGATAAGATTGCCAGTACAAACAAAGAAGGTGTTCATACATTCGGACAGGTATTGGTTCGTTTCACCATTCTGAATGTGAATGCCACTACACTTGAATTGCGTATTAAAACATATCTTTTTGAACGCAAAAAAACAGTGATGTTTAATCTGATGGATCAGGACGATACCAGCAATATGACAGGAGAAGAATTGATGGCATTGGATACGAGAAATAAGGAACAGCATACTTACCGGTATGTATTTAAACGTATTAATCCTGTAAATTGAAAGCATTATGAAGAAAATAATTATACTAATAATAGGAGTAATTCTCCCGACGGTCATAATGGCGCAGGTTAAAATAACAGGTAATGTTAAAGATGCTGTCACAAAAGAGCCATTGATTGGCGTTAGCGTTGCTGTTACAGGAACAACCATCGGTACAGTCACTGATTTTGACGGCAATTTCTCGTTGTCGGCTCCAAAAGAAAAAGTAAACCTGCAATTTGCTTATTTAGGATATAAAACGTTGACAGCTCCGGTCAAAGGAACAACACCCCTTCTGATTGAATTACATGAAGATATACAAACGCTTGATGAAGTGGTGGTAGTCGGATATGGAATTCAAAAGAAAGAAACAGTGGTCGGAGCCATTTCTTCTGTTAGAACTAAAGATATCGTTTCTGTTCCTTCATCGAACTTAACCCAGTCTTTAGCCGGTAAAGCTACCGGATTGGCAGTTGTTCAGCCTTCAGGTGAGATCGGACGAGATGAAGCAACACTTTTTATTCGGGGTAAAGGCACTTTTTCTGATGATAAAGCTCAGCCATTGATCATAGTTGACGGAATTATTCGGGAAAGTTTTTCACAGATAGACCCCAATGAAGTAGAAAGTATTAATATTTTGAAAGACGCTTCGGCTACAGCCGTATTCGGAGTGAAAGGAGCCAACGGTGTAATTATTGTAACTACCAAACGCGGAGAAACCGGCAAAGCCAAGGTTTCTTTCACAAGCCAGGTAGCGATGAACAAACCGATGAGATTACATACTCCGATTGACGGATACCGTACAGCTATACTCAAAAATACGATAAGGAATCACTCAGGATCGCCTATCCCTTATTCAGCGTCCCAATTGATGAACTGGCGCACAGAGGCTTCCCCTTATACGGAACCGGATATCGACTGGATGGACGAAATCATGAAACCATACTCATGGCAGCAACAATACAATGTCAACGTCAGGGGAGGAACAAAAGATGTACGATATTTCGTTTCCGGAGGATTTTTCGGACAACAATCCCCTTTTAAGCAAGACGATATCACTCATTTCAGACGGTTTAATTTCCGCTCCAACTTAGATATCGATATTACTAAAGATTTATTAGCCTCAGTGAATATGGGCGCTCGTATTGAGGACCGCCAATATCCAACCTCTATGTTCTGGAACTCCTGGGAAATCTACCATGGCGCCTCCGCTCAATCGGGAATTGAATATCCGATGTATAACTTAGACGGTTCTTATGCTCCGAGAAATTTGTTTGCATTGATCAAAGATTCGGGAACTTCCAAAGATAACCGTACCGTATTGGAATTAGGTTTGAATCTACAGTATAAAATGGATTGGTTGCTAAAAGGTTTGGCAGTAAGAGGTCAAATTGCATACGATGACAACAGTAATCATCCGATCATGTACAATAAAACCCCTGCCGTTTACAAATATACATACGCCACAGACGCCTATTCTTTGTTTCAGGTTCCCAAGCCATTGAGCTATGGATGGGATGACGTTCACAACAAACGCAAATTTTATTGGGAAGGGGGAGTGACTTTCGACAGGAGCTTTAGTAAACATAATATCAACGCTTTATTATTGTTTAACCAAATGTTGGAAAATACGGATGTAGAACAAGCTCGCGCCATGCAAGGATGGGTAGGACGTGTGGTTTACAACTACGACCAAAAATATTTAGCGGAATTCAATATTGGGATCAATGGATCGGAAAACTTTAATCCGAACAAACGATACGGTGTTTTTCCCGCGTTCTCATTGGGTTGGATTGTTTCTCAGGAAAGTTTTTGGCAGGAAAATCCGATTTACAATGTAATCAATAAACTCAAATTCAGGTCTTCTTTAGGTTGGGTTGGAAATGACAAAGGCGCACATCGTTTTCTTTATCTGAATAAATACACCTATCGGGACAGAAGCGCAAGTACACCAGAGGGAGGATACATATTTGGAGATAATAAAGTAAATGGTATCAGACAAATAGCAATTCCTAATCCGGAAGTTTCATGGGAGGCAGCACGCAAATTCGATGTCGGA
>JAVBSK010000367.1:0-6664 GCA_031556755.1 Bacteroidales bacterium
TATAGTGAGTAGCTCCTTTTTCCATCGCCCACATACGCAAACCGGCAGCTATATGATCGGCCAGGGAACGGTCAATAGGATTTCCTTCCTGAATAGCAGCTACTATTTTGTTGTAGGTTTCTTTTGCTAGGTACTTTTGCATGGCTTGTTTGTTGAAAACATCTACTCCAAAGTACTCAGATATTTTCTTTTCCGGAGAGACCGGATTGATAACTGCTCGGTTAGAGGCCTTTTCTACGGCGTTAAAACGTAAACTTGACATATAATTAAATGATATTTAGGTTACAAATGTACGCATCTTTTAGCTAAAATCTGACAAGTAGTCAAATTTTTATATGGTATTTTTTTGTTGATTTCAACTAAATTTGTACAAAATCATCTGTAGATATTCACCGGAGGATAAAAAGCGTCTTCTATATGGTCTATGACAAAATTAGGGCTGTATCCTGTGACTGAAATGATATCGAAACGGACAGGTAAATCAATATTGAAAATACGTATATACAGATCTGTCGCCGAGATGATATTCTTTATTTTACGATTATCTACTGCTGTTTCCGGAAGCTCTAATGGTAATCCAGAACGAGTTTTAACTTCGACAATTACTAATTCATCCTTTGTCTGGGCAATGATATCCAGTTCGTAACGTCCTTTTCTCCAGTTTACGTGTAAGATCTGATATCCCTTTTTTATCAGATAATCAACAGCGATTGCTTCTCCGTTTTTGCCGGTTTGGTTATGTTCTGCCATGTTTTGGAATTTATTTCTGCAAATATATGAGAACTTTTTTAACTTTCTTGTCTTTTTGAATGAATAATTGCCTGGAACTATCTACTTTTGCAGAAATTGTAAATCTTGAAGATATGACGGAACATGCTCGAAATCATAGAATTACTTTTATGCTGAATGACGATGAGTATAAAGTAATTTCCAAGTATTTAGATAAATATAATATCTCGAACCGATCCAATTGGTGCCGTGAAACTATCATTATGCATGTGTTGAAAGTATTGGATAAGGATTATCCGACACTTTTCAATGAAAATGAAATGAGACGATGAACGAATTTATTCTGAATGATGAATATTACATGAAGCAAGCCCTAACCGAGGCGAAATATGCAATGGAAAAAGGCGAAGTACCTATCGGCGCTGTTATTGTATGTCAGGGACGAATCATAGCCAGGGCTCATAACCTGACGGAAACACTGAATGATGTCACCGCTCATGCTGAAATGCAGGCAGTAACGGCGGCAGCATCCGTTCTTGGCGGAAAATACCTGAAAGATTGTACGATTTATGTGACTGTAGAACCTTGCCCTATGTGCGCAGGAGCTTTGGGATGGGCGCAAATATCGAAAATCGTTTACGGAGCGGAAGATGAAAAGAGAGGCTACAGTATATTTTCACCCAAGGCTTTGCATCCTAAAACAGAGGTTGTTTCAGGAATATTAAAAGAAGATGCAATTACTTTGATGAAAAATTTTTTCAAAGATAAAAGATGAATAAATCCATTTTGATTACAGGAGCGAGCGGATTCATTGGCAGTTTTTTGGTAGAAAAAGCGTTGAGTTCCGGTTGGGAAACCTGGGCGGGAATCCGTCGGACAAGCAGCAAGGAGTATCTGAAGAATGAAAATATTCATTTTATAGATTTGAATTTTTCAAATAAAGAACTATTGAAGGATCAAATATCAACATATACTACCCAGTTTGGGAAATGGGATTATATTGTGCATAGTGCGGGAGTTACAAAGTGCTTACATGTTTCTGATTTTGATAGAATCAATTATCTGTTTACCGTCAATTTTATCGAAGCCCTGAGGGAAACCGGAAATATTCCTGAGAAATTTGTTCTGATGAGTAGTTTAAGCGCCCGGGAACCTGATACTTATTATGGAGCGAGCAAACAAAAAGCGGAAAAATATCTGCAACATTTATCGGACTTTCCTCACATAATTCTTAGACCTACAGGGGTTTATGGGCCAAGAGAGAAAGACTATTATTTGATGTTGAAAACCATGAAATCGGGACTCAACATAAGCGTTGGATTTGAAACGCAATATCTGACATTTGTTTATGTGAAAGATTTGGTAAAGGCTGTATTTCTTGCATTTGAAACAGATCTGACAAACAAAATATATCCGGTTTCCGATGGTAAGACTTACACAGACAGCGAATACACCCGGTTGGCCGGTAAATTGTTGGGAAAAAAGAATATTTTGCAGATAAAAATACCCTTATGTCTCTTGTATCTGATTTCCTGTCTTTCCGAATTTATTTTCCGTATCGCAGGGAAGACATCCACCTTAAATCGAGACAAATTTAAACTGATGAAACGTCGCAATTGGGAGTGTGAAATCCGACCTTTGATTAACGATTTGGGATTTCATCCTGAATATCATTTAGAGCAAGGCCTGAAAGAGAGCATTGATTGGTACAAAACCAACGGATGGCTATAAAAACTATATCCTTCTGATAGAGTGTAATTTATGCGTATATTTCTTAAACTCTTCCGAATAAATTCCTGTTTCGTCGAGCTTATCTATTTTCACTCTTCCCGAAGAATGAATAATTCGTCCTCCTTCCAATAAGATTCCGACATGAACTACTTTACCTGCATCGTTTTTGAAAAAAACCAGATCGCAGGGCTTTGCATTACCAAAAGGGATTTCCGTGCCTAGTAAAGCTTGGTCTTTGGAATCCCGAGGTAGTTTATATCCATGAAGTCTGAAGATAATTTGTGTATATCCGGAACAATCAATACCCATCACTGTTTTTCCTCCCCATAAATAAGGGGCATTGAGAAAAGAGATTGCCGTTTGTTGTAATCCGTGAGCAGAAATTTCCTCTTCGGGAAGAATGAAATCTCGATGAATCTGGAACATTTTTTCATGAAATCCGAATTTTCCGGTATTGCTGCAATTCGGCAAATTGCTTCCTGCCGGTATCCTGATAATACACTTACTCGTCAGGTCGAAAGCTTCAGCCAATGGGATGCATACATATTGTCTGGGTTGGGTGGCCAAGTCATTGAATTCGATTTCAGAAATAGCTGTAATCACCTTCGAGTCAATAAACCCGGTATAATTATCGAATTTATTGTGTACCTTACAAAAACCATTCTCTGCATCTTCATAGGTAAAGGTTTCTCCAAAAAGCAATTGGCTGACCATTTCACTACGATCATCCGTTTCTGCCCTTAAAGGTATAACGCTATTCAAGTTTATTCCATGTTTCATAATTGTGTTCATTCAATGTTCCACAAAAGTAAAATAATACAGAATTAAAACCAAAATGTAGGGTAAAATTTATCTTTTTTTACACAAAGAAACAAAATGAGTTGTCTCGTGATGCACAACTTGTACCTTTTTGAGACAACTCATTAAGTTTAAATGGAAATAATTGATAGAAACTGATCGTCGTTTCTATTGAACTTTATTCGTCGCGTTGTTTTGTAAAGATTGTATTTGTTTTTCTGCTTCTGCATTCAATTGATCCGCTTTTTTCTGGGCTTCCGATTTTAATTTATTCGCACTTGCCTGCGCTGCAGTGACAGCAGCAGCTTTCGCTAATGGATTTTTTGTTTTATTCGCTTCATCAATCAGATTTTGCCCTTGCTTTTCTGCCTCCGCAATTAATTTATCTCCTGCACTTTTGGCTTGTTGTCTGAGATTTTCAGCCTGTTTATTGATTTGTTCATTGGCTTGTTCCGTCAATGTAGTTACGGAGTCATTACCAGTTAAATTTCCAACGATCTTTCCGATAGCCTGGTTGGCGACATCTTTCATGTCAACGGAAAATTTGGGACTTGTAAACGTACCTCCAATTTTAACATTTACATTGTTCAAGTAACCGGATGTAAGGTCAGATATACTTACTTTGGCATTATAATCAATCGTTTGATCCAAGCCTGTACTTCCGGTCAAGTTCATTTTTCCTTTTCCGAAGTTGATGTCAAAAGGTTTGGTCGTTATCCGTCCGTCTTGTATTGCAAACGGCAATTTTAAGTCCTTTACTTTTAATACCTTCAGGTCGTCATTTTTTAAAGCGCTGGCCAATCCGTTCAATACGGGAACGTCTTTCACTTCCATATTGTTGGAAGACAATAAGCCCGTTGCTTGCAAAGAGGTAAGTACCGGCATGAAATCTTCTCCCAGGGGTGATTTCATTTTGAAACTAGTGGAATAGCTTCCAGTCATATTTTCAAAAATAGGAGCCAATTTCTGTACTGTCACGAATGTGGAGAATGTTTGTGCAAAAGATACGTTTTTAATATCTAAATCTAAAGAAACTTCCGGTTGTTTAGGGTTTTTGAAAGTATCATAATATCCATTTACTCCTAAAGCGCCTCCCAAAGCATTCATTGACAGATTTTTCATGTCTAATTTTCCATTTTTGACCGCCAGTTGACCGACTACATTTGTCAGATTTAAATGATCGAATATCACTTGCTTGAAATTTCCGGACATATTAAAGTCGAGGTTTCTGGGAATTTCTACGATACTGACTGTCGCCGAATCAGGTTTTGTTGTTCCTGGAGTTTCTTCATTAGAGATGAAATCATTTAAGTTCAGGTAATTAGAAGAAACATTTAAATTTCCTTTTAAAGTTTCATCTTTCATGAAGTATGGAATGAAATTTTCCAGTTTACCTGAAGCGGTAATGTCATTTTTGCCGATTTGAGCGGTAAATCCTTTTAAATCAACATATTTCGGAGAAAAAGATAAAGATGCGTTTTTGATATTCACATCATCCATGTCTTTCATCTTGACTAACATTTCATTGATATTTAAAGTTCCTTCTGCGTTTACTTTCTCAAATTGTTCTTTTTCAATATATGACATGCGGGAAATCAGTTTAAGATTAGCATCCAGTATACCGCTCAATGTCATATCTTCCAATGGACAGACATCTTTTATCATCCCCAGGTTCAATTTTCCAATGGCCGCTAAATTCAGATTGGGATCGCTGACTGGTGTACTTACATGTAATGTCAAGTCAAAAGGATTTCCTCCCATTTCGAAATGGAATTTGGAAATATCCACAACTGTATTGTCAGCCGAACCTCCGGGACTATAGGCGTGAATATTGGTATTGATATTTGTAACTGATTTAGGCAATGACGGATATTGGAACGTCGCTTTGTTTATATCTAATTTAGCATCGAAAGAGGGGAGTGTATCTCCCTGCATAATTCCTTTTGCAGACGCTGTCAGCAGTACTTCTCCCTCGGTTTTTAAATCTTTGAATTCTTTGGAATAAATTGCCGGAATCATGGATAAAATGTCTTTGAATTGAATTTTAGGTGCATTCAGTTTGATGTCCATCTCCATGCTTCCGTTTTCAAACATCGCTAACCAACCATCGATATTGATCTTTATTTCGTTGAGTCGAATGGAGTTTTCAGACAATGTGAATTTCATATTCTTCAAATCGGCATTCAGATTGATATTTGCCTGAGTTTTGGCGCCAGCTATGTATGGAATTTTATCCATGATATATGTCAATGCATCAATGGTGAAATCCGTTTTAATCAGAGTTTCATCTGCCGTCATATCCCCGGAAAGGTTCAGATTGATGTTTTTTAATTCCACATTCATTTTGGAGAAAGCATCATCATAACGAATATCCGTGTTGTTTATGGATACCTTTTTTAGAAATAACTTGAATGGCGCACTTTCTTCTTTCTCTGTCGGAATAGAATCTTCATCAGTCTTGGCAATATCCCAATTGGCTTTGCCGTTTTCGAGAATAATCGCATGGACTTTTGCTCCGTCAACAGCTATTCTGGAGATTTCGTATCCTGAATCTCCAAAAAAACTTTCGATATTAACAGTTGCAGCAAGGTCTTTAGCATACAGAAGGGTATCTCCTTCGAATTCATTAACTCCCGAAAGACAAACATCAGTCAATCGGATGGACGCATTAGGAAAACTTCTGATGAAACTCAAACTCAAATCTTTAAATTCAACTTTTAGATTTAAGTTCTTATTTACTTCATTTTTAGCAAATTCTATAATTTTACCTCTGAATAAGAAAGGCAAAACAGAGAGTATCAACAAAAAAGATAACAGTACGATGCCTGTAATTTTAAAAAACTTTTTCATGTAAACTTGTATTTAAAATTATTTTGTAATTATCTAAAATAAAATAGGTTAAGATAGAGTTGAAATGTTTTAATCTTTCCGTTTCTTTATCTTTTTCATCTTTAATTTTATAGCAATTTCTTCACATTCTTTTGATTTTTTCTTATTTCCTAAATGAAGATAAACATAACTCAATAATTCATAGGCTCCGGCATGTTCCGGTTTGATTAGAACCGCCTTGTCCAAGTCGTTTAAAGCTTCCTCATAGAGTTTCATGGAAATACGGTTTTTCCCTCTATTATACAGGGATTTGAATGATTTTGGACTCAATTTAACCGCTTCATTAAAACAGGATTCCGCCTCAAAATGTTCATTTATATCATATAATGTAATACCTTTCCTGATCCATGCATCCAAAAACAAAGGGTCCAATTTCAAGGCCTTATTGAAATTAGCAAGTGCAGCTCTTGAATTGTGTGCGGCTGTGATACATTCATTTCCCATCAGATAATATTCTATAGCATATTGTTTTTGTACTTCCGCTTGTTGGTATAATTTCTTTTGGAGTTCTTTTTTC
>JAVBSK010000312.1:0-7364 GCA_031556755.1 Bacteroidales bacterium
CAATACCTGACAATACAGTTAGATCGTCCTGCGAAAGGAATAACACCTCCCAATTATTTTTTCAATGGGAGTTCTTCCAGTCCTGAAGAAAAGAGCTATCCCAACGGACAGGAATATGCTTATGTCCCGAACGATTGTAGCACAGCAGACTTGGATGGAGACGGAGAGTATGAAATCATTGTTAAATGGGATCCTACCAATTCGATGGATAATTCTTTCACGGGAATTTCAGGTCCCGTCTATATCGATGCATACAAATTGGATGGTACAAAACTCTGGAGAATCGATTTAGGTAAAAATATCCGGGCGGGAGCTCATTATACCCAATTTTTGGTATATGATTTTGACGGAGACGGTAAAGCGGAAATAATATGCAAAACAGCTCCGGGAACTAAAGACGGAAAGGGAAATTTCGTTATTATGGGAAGCGACGATCCGAATGCGGATTATCGTACATTAAGCCTTGCAAAAAGCAAAACAGGATTCATCCTTTCCGGCCCCGAATATCTGACTGTATTCAATGGAGAAACCGGAGCCGAAATCAATACTGTCGCCTATAAACCTGCAAGAGGAACTGTATCCGGATGGGGTGATAGTTACGGAAATCGTGTAGACCGGTTCCTGGCATGTGTGGCTTATTTAGACGGAGTGCATCCAAGCGCTGTCATGTGTCGCGGTTATTATACCAGAGCGACATTGACTGCTTATGACTTCAAAAATGGCAAATTAGTTGAACGTTGGTTCCACGACTCCCCTACTTCTGGAAGCGGAGCCTATGGACAGGGAAACCACAATCTTTCCGTAGCCGATGTGGACGAAGACGGTATGGATGAAATTATTTACGGTTCCTGCGCCATAGATCATGACGGCAAATTACTCTATCGTACAGGGTACGGACACGGAGACGCCATGCACGTTTCCGATCTGGATCCGGACAGACCGGGATTGGAAGTATGGGAAGTACATGAAGAATCTTCCGCTTATGCGAAATACGGATTTGAAATGCATGACGCCCGGACAGGGGCAATCATCTGGGGAAAACCAACTTCCGGAGACAACGGAAGGGGTTGCGCCGCCGATATTGATCCGAATTATCCCGGCTTTGAAATGTGGAGTACCAATAAAGATGCTTCCGGCGCCTCAATCGGAATCTTCTCCTGTAAAGGAGTTCCAATATCTACCACCAGGCCAGCCGTTAATTTCAGAATATACTGGGATGGGGATCTACAGGACGAATTATTGGACGGAACGAAAATAACCAAGTGGAATGCTACTTCCAAAAAAATTGAAACATCTGTCACTTTTTCCGGAGTCGCCAGTTGTAACGGATCCAAAGCGACACCCAACCTGAGCGCAGACTTATTCGGTGATTGGCGGGAAGAAGTTATCCTGTGGGAAACAAAAGACTCATCCAAACTACGTATTTATACGACAACAATAGCCACTACGCATCGTTTATATACGTTAATGCATGATCCGGTATACCGGTTGGGGATCGCCTGGCAAAATGTGGCATACAACCAACCTCCTCATTTGGGATTTTATATCGGCGGAGGATTAAATAATATTCCTCGACCGGAAATATATATTCCTCAAACAGATACTCATATCAGAGAAGCCATCAAGCAATCAAATCTGGAAAGTTACATTGATGAGAACAGTGTAATTCATATTGCTGCGGATAAAATGATTCAATCCGTTTCCATATACACGGTGGACGGTCGTCTGTTATACTATAATCCTATTATCAACGAAAACAACTTGGATATCAACTCCTTATCCAACAGCAGTAACTTAATAATCATCCGGATCGTGTTTAAAGACGGAGAAATCACAACATCTAAATTAATGAACCCGTATGTTCATTCATAAAGACAGGATAATTAATAAATTTGCCCATCAATAGATCATCTAAATAAAACAACGAATCATGAAAAAAATTAAAATTCTAACCGTTTTAATGGTTTTATTCTTTTCTCCTTATGCGACAGCGCAGATACCCGACAGGAAAGGGGTATTGGACGTGATGATAAAGACAAATGAATATTTTATGAAAAAATATGCGGATTATAAAGATTCTTCTTTCGTCAGGAATACCAAAAGACCCAGCCATATTTGGACCCGCGGCGTTTATTACGAAGGATTGATGGCATTACATCAGATTCATCCCTTGGAAAAATATTACAATTACGCCTTTGACTGGGCGGAACACCACCAATGGGGATTTCACAGAGGAAACACGACCCGCAATGCGGATAATCAATGCGCCGCACAAACTTATATTGACTTATATAAATTAGAACCTTGTCCAAAAAAACTGAAAAATACCAGGATATGTCTGGATATGTTATTAAACACACCGCAAAACGACGATTGGTCATGGATCGACGCCATCCAAATGGGAATGCCCATTTTCGCCGCGATGGGAGACCTGACAAAAGACAACCGTTATTTTGAAAAAATGTACCAGATGTATGCTTTCACCAAATACGAACACGGGGGAAAAGGACTCTATAACGCCAAAGAAGGCCTTTGGTGGAGGGATAAAGATTTTGTTCCTCCCTACAAAGAACCCAACGGAAAAAATTGTTACTGGTCAAGAGGAAACGGATGGGTATATGCCACTTACGTTCGCATATTCAACTATCTGCCACAAAATGAAAAACACAGGGCGGAATATATCGCAGACTTCCGTTCCATGTCCAAAGCCCTGAAAGCCTGTCAAAGGACAGATGGCTTCTGGAACGTCAGCCTCCATGATGAAAGTAATTTCGGCGGAAAAGAGACCACCGGAACCTCACTCTTCATTTACGGAATGGCATGGGGAATCAACCAAGGCTTGTTGGACAAAGTAGAATACTTGCCTGTTGTCGTGAAAGCATGGAACGCCATGGTGAAAGATGCTGTTCATCCTAATGGCTTCCTGGGATGGGTGCAAAGTACAGGTAAAGAACCCAAAGACGGACAACCTTTGTCTTATGATAAAATCCCTGATTTTGAAGATTATGGATTAGGTTGCTTCCTGTTAGGAGCTTCTGAAATATATAAATTGAAGTAAATACAAAAGTTACTCAACTTTTGCTCCCCAGGTTCACAAAAACTTATTAACTATTCAACTTGCCTATTTGTCAATCTGTTAGTAGTTATCTTATTTGTACGAAAATCCAGTTCTTTGGACAAAAATCTATTTTTCAGGAAATGGATGTGCAATACCTTTGAGCCGACACTTTTCAAAAAGTATCGGCTTTTTATTTTTAAAATTATCAACTTTAATAACTTTTATCATGAAGAAAATTTATTTACTAATGATGATGCTTTTCACATTGATCTGCTTGAACATTCAAGCCCAACAGAGGAGTGAATTGTATTACACTAACTTTTCCTCCCTTCCTATTACTTGGGAAGGAACAGTTCAAGCGGATATCTTGGGATCTTCCCCAGGATCCGGAGTTACTGAGACTAAGTATGATATTGTTTTTAATTCCGGTACTCAAGGTATGAGAATATTATACAATCCTACTGCAGCAGCTCCAACCAATACATTAGATCCTGCCGCTTCAACCGGCAGATTATTGTTTAACGGAAAAAAAAGCACTACCTACACTACAGAACAAGGAGCTTTCTTTGTTCTTCCCAAAGTCACAAATCCCACAAAGGTAGTTTTATATGCTGCTCACGGATCCTCGAAATCCTCCTCCAAACTAGCCATAGATGTTTTGGATTCACTCGGAACTGTTTTGGAAACTCATTCGACCGCTACTTTCTCCGGTCAAAATGATGTAAAGAAATTTGAATTTGAATTAGATAATCACAATCATGGAAATGTAAATATCAAGGTAAAAACACAAAGTACAGCCGGTGGAACGGATAATTCCACTATTATTTTAGACCTCTGGGTTTATGGAGCAGAGATAATTGCTACAGATCCTACGATTTCTACAGTATCGGATACCACTCAAACAGTGTATGCCAATACTCAAGCTCTTTCGGAAATTATATTCAAATGGGGAGGTACTGCTACTTCCGCCACAATCAAGTGGACAGGTACTGCAAATGAAGATATGGCTCCGGACAGCGTTGTTGTAACTACAGACAATGACAAAAAGACGCTGACAATTACAGGTAAACTCATCACGAACAACAGTTATGGATATAGTATCACGGCTACGGACGGAACAAAAACAACAGATGCCATAACCGGTACGCTTACAGGAAAAACTACTTCTAAAAAAATATTAGCTTATGTTACTACGCCCGGAGATGTAAGGGATAATCCATTTATAACTGCACTGTCTGCCGATTTTGATGTTAATATCATTTCCGCGGTGAAAACAGGTGTCGATTATTCTTTTTATGATGTAATCGTAGTGAGCGCCATTCCGGCATCCGATGCGTCCGGTCTTACTGAACTGAAGAATATATCTATTACGAAACCATGCGTAAATATGAAGACATTCCTATTGCAATCAAATCGCTGGAACTGGATTTCGGGACAAGCCAATAACACTACGAATGCATCATCTATCAAGGTACTGGATAAAACTCATCCTCTGTTTAACGGAGTTACATATTCAGGAGAAGCCAATGACGAAGTTGTTCTGACAACCGTAGGTTCAGGTAATCAAGTGGTTACTTTCACTGGTTGGGCTGGAACTCCTACTCCTGAACTTCCCACCGTTTTAGCTACGAAAACAGATAATACTTCGGCATACAACTATGCCGAGATTCCCGCAGGAACTATTATGAACGGAATGAGTGCACCAATGGAATACAAGCATGTTATTTTAGGTTTGAGTGAAGCTTCCTGGGGCGCTTTAACAGATGACGCAATCAGAATCGTAGAGAATGCCGTCAATTATGTATTGGGAAATAATCAAACTCCAACCACCGTCGCCACTCCTGTTATTTCTGTTGATTCCATATCCGGAAAACAAGTTGCAATCAGTTGTTCAACCCCGGGAGTCGCTATTTATTACACGACAAACGGAATAACACCTTCCGATACGATCGGGACATTGTATACAGCGCCTTTTAATATTACGACATCTTGTACGGTGAAAGCCTTTGCGGTCAGAGACACACTAAAATCAGGAATCGCATCCAGAGAAATCCTGCTAACCGGTGCCGGAGCTAACCGGACGATTGCAAAACTGTGGAATTTCACTGTATGGAGCGCCGAGACTCTGGCCAATCTCAGAACAGAAGCAACTTCTGCCTCCAACAAATGGTACTGCCACGAAGTGGATGAAGACAGTGTTCCTAAACGTTATAAAAACTGGGGAGCATCCGTGGCTACTTTAGTTGCCAACAGTGTGGAAATCGAAGAAACCAAAGGTCTCTTATTCCCAGCAGGCCTAACCGGAGGAAAAACAGGATCGTCTTCTACGGATATCAAAGGAGTATCGACTGACAGCAAAGGAGATTTAAGCATTCGCTTCAACTTCGGAGACAATGGAATCCAATGCGGTAGCAGCGCCAAAGCAATAACAATCAAGGATTTGAAAAAAGATCAGATTGTAACCGTATTAATTAAAAGCGCATCCGGAGGAAGTCCTCGTGGAATCAGCGCTGTTACCAACATGAGTGGAAGTCCGGTGGGTGACGGTAATTACGGAACTGGTAACGATGTATTCTCCTACGAATTCAAAGTGTCCGCCGATGGTGATGTTACTTTCACATACAATGCAGGTATCATACTGAAGTACATCAAAGTAGAAGATCCTGTTGTAAACCCAATCACTGTTGCAGCCCCTGCCATTACCGTAGCTGACGCAGCCACCGGTAAAGATGTTACCATCAATTGTGCTACCGAAGGAGCTACCATTTATTACACAACAAACGGAATAACACCTTCCGACACAACCGGCACATTGTACACTGCACCTTTTAATGTTACAACATCCTGTACAGTCAAAGCTATTGCAGTGAAAGATACTGTGAAATCGGAAGTAACATCACAGGAAATAACAATTGCAGTCATTCCAGTCACAGTTGCAACTCCTGTCATTGCCGTAGCTGACGCAGCCACCGGTAAAGATGTTAGCATCAATTGTGCAACTGAAGGAGCTACGATTTATTATACTATCGACGGGAAAACACCTTCTGCTACAAGCACTTTGTATGCAAATCCTTTCAATGTAACAACTACTTGCACAGTTATGGCTATTGCAGTAAAAGACACCGTGAAATCGGAAATTGCATCACAGGAAATAACAATCTCCAGCGGCGTAGACAAACTTGTAACAGTCAAACTGTGGGACTTCACCGTATGGAGCGCCGAGACTCTGGCCAATCTCAGAACAGAAGCAACTTCTGCCTCTAACAAATGGTATTGCCACGACGTAGATCAGGACAGCGTTCCTAAACGTTATAAAAACTGGGGAGCATCCGTGGCTACTTTAGTTGCCAACGGTGTTGAAATCGAGGAAACCAAAGGTATCCTATTCCCGGCAGGTTTAACAGGAGGGTCAAAAACAGGATCTGTAAATCCAGACCTGAACGGTTTCTCTACGGATGGAAAAGGAGACTTAAGTATCCGTTGCAACTTCGGAGACAATGGAATCCAATGTGGAAGCTCCAATAAGACTTTGACCATCAAAGACCTGAAGAAAGACCAGATTGTAACCATTACATTGAAAAGCGCTTCAGGCAGCGAAAGGAGAGGGATTTTATCCGTTACAAATATGACCGGTAACGCAGGAGCTAGTTTCTATCCGGAATTAGGAGCGGAAGGCAGCAACAGCTTCACTGTCAACGCAGATGGAAATGTTACTTTCACATACAATGGAGGTATTATCCTGAAAAGCATCAAAGTTGAAATGATAGATAAAGGAGTATCCGTAAAAACAACAGAGATGAACGATATTCCGGTTTCTCAGATTTATTATGACATCACAGGTAAACAAGTAGAAAAAGGAACTAAGGGATTCATCATCGAGAAATCAATCTACGAGGATGGTTCTGTCAGAACAATAAAATTGTTCGTCAAGTAAGAACTAATTAGGGTTAGTTATATTTCCAGGCGGGAGTAGGTCCATGACTTGCTCCCGCTTTTTTACAATCATAAATTTATGTGATATGAGAGAAGAATTACACTCTCAAATACATTAAAGAAAATAAAAAATAAGTATATTTTTTGCTCCATAGCAAAAGAAGCCGTATTTTTGCGGTCAATTATCCTGGAACCAAAATAAATAACTGAATATAACATTCATGAAAGCAAAGATTTTCATTTGGATATTGGTAGCCATACTCCTCATCGCACTGGGTATCGGTGTATATTACCTCATACAACAAAAAAAACAGATAGAAGACATGACAGTGCAATTTGATTTGGATAAAGAAGAATTGGCTGACGAATATAA